>JAUZOX010000480.1 GCA_030706265.1 Bacteroidota bacterium
GGCAACGTATAACAAACACTTATAAAAATTAAACACTCGAAATTAGATATAAAAAATAACTAATAAAAAAAGGAAACCAAAAGCGAAATTAATTGAAAGCGTGAGATTCTCCGGGTCAAACACATCAGATAACACACATCTTTACATTGTCGACGGTTTTCCGGTAAGTAGTTTAAACGCGATTTCGCCCGGCGACATTCAGAGCATAGACGTCTTGAAGGATGCCTCTTCTACCGCAATTTACGGATCGCAGGGGGCAAATGGGGTCGTCATCATTACGACAAAAAGCGCCCAGGGAGGGAAGACTCAGGTCTCCTATAATGCATTTGTGCAGACAAAGAAGTTGTCAAAACGGTTGGCTGTTTTGGATCCCTATCAATACGTCAGACTGAATTATGAATTGGCAGCTTTAAGCGGATCTGACGCGCTGAACTCTTTTACGAAAACTTTTGGCGTTTATGGTGACCTGGATTTGTATAAATATCAGTCGGGGCATGATTGGCAAAATGACATGTTTGGCTCAGACGTGATTTCCGATCAGCACAATCTGACGATAACCGGAGGAGATCAAAAAACAAAATTTTCGCTAAGCACAACTTACAATAAGGATGGTGGGTTGATGCAGAGTAATAATTACAACAGATTCAATACCTATTTCAAGATTTCTCATGAGATTTCCAAAAGCCTGTCGGTTAATTTCAATACCCGTATATCCAACACCGTGGTCAATGGTTCCGGATCGTCAGGAGCCACCTATAAAATCCGGACATCCCAGGCGGTAACGTCTCCGGCAGTCAATGGGTTGAGCGACATGGTTACGATTGATCCCAGCACGATGACCGATGAAGAACTACAGCAATGGAACCAGGCTCATATGTCGCTGACACAGCAGGCAGCACAATATTGGAAAAAAACCGCAACGCGCACCTTCAATTTTACAGGGAGCGTGGATTGGAAAATCCTCCCGAATTTAACTTACCGGGTTGAAGGAGGATATGAATTTGGCTTCAATGAAGTGAAAAATTATTGGGGGGCAAATACGACCACGGCCTCTTATGTAGATGGTAACCCTTTGGTCGATTGGACAAAAACAAATGTCAACACGATGCGGCTGGCAAATACGCTGACCTATAATTTTAAAGTCGGACACTATCACAACTTTAATATCCTGGCAGGTCAGGAACTGAACTCCGCATTAAGCAACCAAAACTATATCTATGCAACAGGCTTTGGAACAGATTTGACCCCGGAAAAGATTTTTGCCAACCTGGCTCTTGGAGGAGCAACCAAAAATGTTTCAAGCTCTGTCAGTGATCCCAATAATCTGTCATCCTATTTTGGGCGTGCAGATTATACTTACAAAGATAAGTATCTGTTAAGCGCTACATTTCGTGCCGATGGTTCCTCCAGATTCGCACCGGAGAATCAATGGGGCTATTTCCCCTCGGTAGCTGCTGCATGGAGAATCATTGAAGAACCATTCCTCAGCAATACCAAAGACTGGTTATCCAACCTCAAATTAAGAATAAGCTATGGCGTAGCCGGAAATAACAAAATCGGTTCCGGTCAGTTTGCAAAGTCTTACAGCATTCAGTCTACCAAAACCTATGGTTTGGGAGACATCCAGAATAATTACTGGGCAACGGCCAACACTCAGCTGCCAAACCGTAATCTGAAATGGGAAACCACCATCACACAAAATGCAGGATTGGATTTTGGTTTCTTTAAAGAAAAAATCAACGGAACACTTGAAGTTTACAATAATACCACCAAGGACCTGTTGATAGAAATTCCTATTGTGGCACCCGGTTACAGTACCACGATGATGAATGTGGGCCAGACATCCAATAAAGGAATTGAACTGACCTTAAACGGATCGATCCTTCAAGCCAAAGAATATACTTTTGGGGCTACTTTTAATATTTCTTTTAATAAATCCAATGTTGAAAAGTTGGCCAATGGCATTGCGTATCAGCAATACGCATCAGGATGGGCCGGTACAGATTCGAAGGGCGTATATGATTATCGCGTCGTTGTAGGCCAACCCGTCGGATTAATGTATGGCTGGGTGAGCGATGGCTACTATACTACCAATGACTTCAGTTCTTTCGATGCTTCGACCGGAAAATATGTCCTGAAAGACGGCGTTCCAACAGTCGGTATGTTAGGCGGTAGAATTGGCGTACGTCCGGGCACGGCCAAGTATAAAGATTTGAATAATGACGGGGTGATTGATGACAATGACCGGACTGTCATCGGTCGTGCTGCACCGAAGTTTATAGGCGGATTTGGATTCAATGGTACTTTTCATGGTTTCGATGCTACATTGCTCTTTAATTACGTGTATGGTAACCAAATATACAATGCCAACCGGATCGCGTCGTCGCAACAATACAGGGTCACAAATCCCAATATGTTGGCGTATATGAATGAAAATAACCGCTATACTTATCTGGATGCGAATGGAAACATTGTGACTGATCTGGCAACTTTGGCGCAAATGAACGAAGGCGCTAATGCGAAGCAATACTGGTCGCCATGGTCATTTGGAAATGCAAGCATAGTACCCGCTTCCTGGGCTATTGAAGATGGATCATATTTACGGTTGCAAAACGTGACGCTTGGATACACCGTTCCCGCAAAAGTGGCTCAGAAAATCAAAATGACGCAATTCAGAGTTTATTGCACCCTGAATAATGTGTGGATCCTAACCAAATATTCAGGTTACGACCCGGAAGTCAGTACCCCGATCCGAGGTACTTCAACATCAGGATTAACGCCGGGGGTAGACTATTCGGCTTATCCCAAGAGCTTTTCCTGGACATTTGGTGTAAATGTGACATTCTAATAACCCATTAAAATACCCTTAAAAAGACTCATGAAAATGAAAAGATATTATACGATATTAATGATCACGGCTGTGATATTAATTTCATCCTGTAAAAAGTTTTTAGCACCGGATTCGATGTCTACCTTCAGCGAAACCTATGTGTTCGCAAGCAAAGGGGATGCAAAAAAAATGGTTTTGGGTGTCTATGCATTATTTGCACAGGATTCATATACCTCCCGTATGTCAAATGTCTTCATGCAGAATACCGA
>JAUZOX010000481.1 GCA_030706265.1 Bacteroidota bacterium
TTACTTTTGCATTCGAAATGCGAGTTCGTTCTCAACATGCCCTGATGGCGGAATTGGTAGACGCGTCGGTCTCAAAAACCGATGAACGTGAGTTCGTGCCGGTTCGATCCCGGCTCGGGGTACCCCGAAACAAATTTTAAAACCCAATCAACTGATATTCAGTGATTGGGTTTTTTATTTGTTTTACTTTGCACAACATTTGCACAACAAGTTATCAGAATGTAATAAATCAATAATGATATTTTATAGATTTATCTCCACATTTCCAAATAGGAGAAAAACCTTTACATTCCTGAAAAGGGAAAAAGACCTAGAATATCATCTTTAACATTATTGTTATTTTACTTTTTCAAAGCTAAGACTTCTGAAAGTTTATACTTTTGATGCGAAGATCCTTTTATGAAAACTGCATTTAGTTTTCCACCTGTCACATAATTACTTATTGTCATTGCAGAAACACCAAGGATCTCCGCAGCTTCCTTTCTTTCAATAGTTGCACCTTCTAATGCAACCATCATTCTTTTTAGTGGTGCTAATTCCCTATTAAAAGATTCTTCGAGAATTTGTCTGATGGTATTAATAAGTTGTTCCCCTGTCATCTGATGAATAAGGAGAGATTCATTTGCCATAATATTACAGGTTTGAATAGCTATAAAGGTAAAAAATTGGGTAATTAAGATTCAATATAAAAATAAATTTAGTTAAGCTAAAATAGGCCATTAATGTCCACTAAAAATCCGCAAAAGCTCTTTGAAATTATTGAAAGTTAGATAGTTGCAGCGCTTTCTGGGGTGCGACGATTTCAATTTATCTTTGTATTGATATTCAATACGATATGCATAAAGAGAAGTTCGTTTTTGCTCAATTAGTCGAGTTCCTGAATGCCGATAAGTTTAGGCACATTATGGATAAGCACCAAGGAAACCGCTATATTAAGTCTTTTACCTGCTGGAATCAGTTGCTTGTACTCATGTTCGGGCAACTCTGCAATAGAAAAAGTCTGAGAGATTTGGCAATGGCTATCGGTGCACACAGGGGTAAAGGCTATCATCTCGGTTTTGGTAGTGATGTCAAGCTCAGCAATCTCTCCAAGGCAAATACCAATAGGGACTATCGGATATTTGAGGAGTTTGCTTACTACATGGTAGGCAAAGCCCAATCAAAACGCGTAGACAACATCTTCAAACTTGGAGGCAAAGTTTATGCATTTGATTCTACCACCATCGACTTGTGTCTGAACATTTATCAATGGGCTCGGTTCAGAAAGACCAAAGGTGGAGTTAAAATCCATACCTTGTTTGATCTGGAAACTCAGATTCCAACGTTTTTCCATATCACACCCGCAGCAGTAAACGATGTAAATGCGTTGGATGTAATTCCCTATGAACCTGGATCGTTCTATGTGTTTGACCGAGGTTACAATGATTTCAAACGATTGTTTAGAATCAATGAAACAAAGTCCTTATTTGTAGTGAGAGCCAAGAACAATCTGCAGTACAGGGCTGTCAGATGGAAAAGAAGGATGCCGAAAAATGTTCTCTCAGACTCCGTGGTTATTTTAACGGGATACATGAGCGAAAAGCATTATCCGAAGCTCTTACGGAGAATAGTCTTCCATGATGAGGATCAACATCGAGAGTTCACCTTCCTGACCAATGCTTTTAGCCTTGATGCATTGCAGGTTGCACTTCTATACAAAAACCGATGGCAGATTGAGCTGTTTTTCAAATGGATGAAGCAGCATCTCAATATCCAAAAGTTTTGGGGCGTAACTGAAAATGCTGTCCGAATCCAAATTTACTCAGCGATTGCAGCCTACTGCCTTGTGGCGATTGTACACCATGACCTGAAACTGGAATGCTCCATCTATGAAATGCTTCAAATCCTCAGCATGTCACTAACGGACAAGGCAAACGTAAAAGACTTGCTCAACAAATCTAACTTCGACAATGTCAATGAACGATGCGGTTCAAGTGAACCAAGTTTGTTTGTTTTTTAATATTTATACAGTGCCGTTTTTTAAGTGGACACTAGTGAAAATAGGCCGCAAAATACAAATTTCATTTTAATGATTTGTTTGAATTTTATTATTTAATAGTATGAGCATAAGGAATTAATTGAAAGTAATATGTTACCTTTGAAAATGGTAGATACAAGCTAATGTCAAACAAACAAAAATAATTGTATGGCTATAAAAATTAAACATCAATTTTTTGATAGACTTAATACAGTAGATGATAATCTCAAAATAAAATATTTAATAATCGGCACTTTTAATCCTGGTCCACCAGAAATTGATTTATTAGATCCAACTGAGAAAAGACAATTTGAAGTAATAGAAGCTACAAAAAAGTATATTGACTCGCAAAGCATCATGAACTTCTATGATCGAAGTAAAAATCGATTTTGGAAAATAATGGATATATTGAACAGCGAGAGCTTTTATCAAAATAATTTCGAACTGATTAATGCTAAAGGTTTAAAATTCTACAAAACCAAAGTCAAAATGAATCGGGAAAAAACTTTTGATAGACAACAAGCATTTTGCAAAACACATGAGATATTCATTACTGATTTAACTAAGTATATTAATCCGTCTAATTTCTGTAATATTTATGAAAATTTCCCAGATAAGGTTATCGAACAATCAAATCCAGAATTGAACACTATTGAAATAATAGCAATGATCAAAAAATATCATATAAATACCATTCTCATAAATTTTGACTTTAAAAGTAAAAACACTCACCTACTCAATAGTCAGATACTCAAAATTAAGAAAGAATTTCCAGATAAAACTATTGAAAGAATTTTGTCTCCATCTGGGGCTGCGGGCAATTCATATTCTGATCTATTAAACGACTGGAAGAGATATATTAAAATAAATAATCAGGCCACTAACAATGTGTAAGCGACATTAATACACATAACTACATACAAAACATTATACTACATATTGATCGGGAATAGTAACATTTTAACTTTACAATATAATCTTGGATAAATTAAATTATTCTTATCAGAAAAAATGGATTAACATGCCATTCTATAATGAAAAAATTGTAGATAATATTGATAACAACGTTCAA
>JAUZOX010000482.1 GCA_030706265.1 Bacteroidota bacterium
AGATGTTATCACTTGCTCCAATCTCCTTGAGCCCCTGAATAGAACTTCCGGCAATACCTTTGATTGATCCGGTAAAATGATTCGTATAGAGCAGTACTTATTCAAGTTGTTTCGCTCTTTGTTGCCAGATACGTTCCATTGCACGCTTTTCCCGGACATAACTATCCTGTAAATCAGCAAAAACTTCGACAATGGCTCCTAATTGAAGTCTAAATTCATTACCGGATTGATAGTCAAATAATATTTGCATTTTATCACCCTTGTTGGTTTGCAATGCCTGAGTATTTAAATTGTTCCTTTAAATTCAATATAGTCATTAACCGCAGAAGCTTCTTTATCTAACGATTAAGTAAATTTATAAACTGTTTAAATTTACTTAAAAAATTTATCCCAAATTAATTTTATTAAATTGGTCGGATGGAACTCGCATGTATGCTCGGTACATCGGGGTTTCTGTTTCCTTAAATCTCAGTTCATATTAAATTTCGGCAGTGGGAATAAACATTCCCGGCAAAGAATCGTTTTCTTAAAGATATTTTTATCGTCTATTAAAAAAACTAAGATTATGCTAAAACAGTGCGAAAAAAAAGCATGGGAATTTCCCGCTTTACCTTACTCATTTGACTCCCTTGAATCGTTCATTGATGCACAAACGATGGAAATACATTATACCAGGCATCATCGTGCATATTTTGATAAGTTTTATGCGGCCATCAAGGGAACGGAACTGGAAAACTTATGTCTGCTTCATATATTTGATATGATAAGTGAGTTGTCAGTTACTTTACGCAATAATGCCGGTGGTTTTTATAACCACAAATTCTTTTGGAAAGTCATCGGCCCCAATTGTGGGGGGCGCCCAAAGGGTAAATTAGCAGATGCAATCGATTTTACATTTGGCTCATTTGAAGACTTTCAGACGCTGTTTGCAGAAGCAGCCGCAAACCGCTTTGGCAGTGGCTGGGCCTGGCTTATCTTAAGACACGACGGCAGTCTTGCCGTTACCTCCACACCCAATCAAGACAACCCGTTAATGGATGTAGCCGATCTCAGAGGTTATCCCATACTGGCTCTTGATGTTTGGGAACATGCTTATTATCTGAAGTATCAAAATCGCCGGGCGGATTACATAAATGCATTCTGGAACATTGTAAACTGGGATCAGGTATCTTCAGGTTATTTGAAAGCAATTGAATAACTTTGAAAACTAACCATTGAGCCGGTGGTTTTACTGCCGGCTCTTTTTAATCAGACGACAATATGATCCGAAGATGTACTGTTACAATTGTTTTGCTGCTGTTGGGTATTATGATGAATGCCCAAACCACATTACAGCTATTACAAACACCCGCTGCAAAGGTTGAATTTCCACCGCTCGCCTATTCATACACGGCGCTGGAGCCATCTATCGACTCATTGACGATGAGAATCCATTATTCAAAACACTTCCGTGCTTATTACGATAATTTTATCAAGGCCATCCATGGCACCAGTTTTGAGAATTTAACCATGAGTGAAGCCTTTTCAGTCATAAGCACCGCACCTGCGGCAGTAAAAAATAATGCCGGTGGTTTTTATAACCATGCACTTTATTGGGAGATAATGGCACCCAAAAGTGGTGGCATGCCATCGGGAATGTTATTAAACGAAATCGAAAGAACCTTTGGTGGTTTTGACAACTTTAAAAAGGCATTTACCGATGCTGCTTTAAGCCGTTTTGGAAGCGGCTGGGCATGGTTGATCGTGAAAGGGGATAAAAGCCTGGCCATTACTTCGACGCCCAACCAGGACAACCCGTTAATGGATAACGCGGAGCTGAAAGGAACACCCATCCTTTTAATTGACGTCTGGGAGCATGCCTATTATCTGAAATATCAAAACAAGCGGGCGGATTACGTTAATGCATTTTGGAATGTCATTAACTGGAAAAAGGTTTCCGAATTGTATGTCAAGGCTATTCAATAAGGCAGCGGAATAGGGATTTTTGTTAAATACATTCTATTCCTTTAACTGTTAAAGACACAAAGAGACGCAGGCATTTGCGTCTCTTTGTGTCTTTAACAGACTTTAGAATCAATCGATTTACTTTATTCAAATGTCAGAATGGATGCTTTGATGCGTTCAATTGCATCCCGGAGTTGTGCCTCCGTAATCACTAATGGCGGGGCAAAACGAATGATATGCTGATGAGTCGGTTTGGCTAATACGCCATTGTCTTTCATCTTCAAGCAAACATCCCAAGCCTCTTTTCCATTCATTGGCCGAATGATGATTGCATTTAAGAGTCCTTTTCCTCTGACCAATTCGATCATTGGGGAGTTGATTTTGCGAATTTCGTCCCTAAAGATCTTTCCAAGTGCTTCGGCCTTTTCAGCAAGGTGCTCCTCTTCTACGACACGAAGCGCCGCTACCGCTACACGGCAGGCAAGGGGATTCCCTCCGAATGTGGAACCATGTTCTCCGGGCTTTATGCACAGCATAATCTCGTCATCAGCCAGCACTGCCGAAATAGGCATCACTCCTCCGGAAAGGGCTTTCCCAAGAATCAGGATATCGGGGTGAACCCCTTCATGATCACAGGCCAACAGCCTGCCGGTTCGGGCAATCCCTGTTTGTACTTCATCAGCAATGAACAGCACATTTTTCTCTTTACAGAGTTGATAGGCTTTGGAAAGATATCCATCATCGGGCACGTAAACGCCTGCTTCGCCCTGGATCGGTTCAACCAAAAAGCCGGCAACATTAGGATCAGCAAGCGCTTCAGAAAGTGCATCCAGATCATTGTATGGAATTTTAATAAAGCCGGGGGTATAGGGTCCATAACCCAGGTAAGCATCCGGATCTGTCGACATGGAAATGATGGTAATCGTGCGGCCATGGAAATTCCCATCACACACAATGATCCGGGCATGATTTTCGGGAATTCCTTTTTTTGTATAGGCCCATTTGCGGCAGAGCTTGAGCGCGGTCTCATCGGCTTCAGCACCACTGTTCATGGGCAACACCTTGTCGTAACCAAAAAGATTTGTAACATACTGCTCATAAACGCCCAGACAATCATTGTAAAAAGCACGTGAAGTG
>JAUZOX010000483.1 GCA_030706265.1 Bacteroidota bacterium
ATCTTTTCTCCATGAAATCATGGGGGAGATAAGGTATGAGGATACGGTTGAACCGGTCATCCGGTTTCTGCGAGGACAGGAGCCGACACTGGCACAGCGCATCTGCTCAAGGCAGTACCTGCCTGAAGGCAAGCGGTTTGAACGTTTGAACGATCTTGACCTGGACTTCGGGGAGATGGGCATATACGATAAGGCGGTTTATCTGGCCACGCTTTACATCGAAGATCTGGCCGATTTTATCAGGGAAAATGTAGACCCCCATTTTGAGTTGATTAAATATGCCGAAAAGCTTTGCCTGTATCTTCCGGAATTCGATCCCCTGATCAAAGAGCTGGAAAACGAATCGCTTAACAGCATCGATGAGCTGATGCTTTCTATTCTTGAAGAGGATTTATCAAAGGTAAATCCACAAATGGTGGGGTTTTGTGTTCCCTTTCCGGGTAATCTTTATGGAGCATTAAAGTGCGGCGCCCTGCTAAAGAAAAAATATCCTTCAATATTAACGGTGATGGGGGGAGGATATGTCAATACCGAACTACGGCAGTTGTCTGATGTGCGGTTGTTTGATTATCTCGATTTCCTTGTCTTTGATGATGGTGAGTTGCCGCTTCAACGGTTGATCACCGGTTTCCAGAAAGCGGGCTGCTCCATCGAACAACTTAAATCAGCTGCGTTAAATAATAATGAACATGATGGAGAATCACTCGTTAGAACCGTATTTTTCCATCAGGATGCGATCCATAAGGTTCAATTCAACTCTAATCAGAATATAGCGATGGCCGAACGGGGTGTTCCCGACTATGCGGGATTGCCATTGTCGTTATATCTGGATTCAACCGATGAGCTTAATCCCATGATGCGTTTATGGAGCAATGGAAGATGGAACAAAATGATGCTGGCACATGGCTGTTACTGGGCGAAGTGTGCATTTTGCGACACCTCCCTGGATTATATTGCGCGTTATGAAACAGTTTCGGCTTCAATACTTGCAGACCGGATGGAAGCGATCATCAAACAAACGGGTCAGTCGGGATTTCATTTTGTCGATGAGGCTGCACCTCCGGCCGTCTTGAGGCAATTGGCTTTGGAAATACTCAAAAGACATCTGCAAGTCACATGGTGGGGAAATATTCGTTTTGAGAAAGCCTTTACCCCCGATCTTTGCAAATTGCTTGCGCAATCAGGATGCATTGCTGTTTCGGGCGGACTTGAAGTCGCCTCTGACCGGTTATTGACGTTGATGAACAAAGGGGTGACGCTGGCGGGCGCTGCCAATGCCTGCAAGGCTTTTTCCGAAGCCGGAATCATGGTGCATGCTTATCTGATGTATGGCTTTCCGTCTCAGACGGCACAGGAGACCATCGATTCCCTCGAGGTGGTGCGTCAGTTCTTTAAGCTGGGACTCGTCCGGTCTGCTTTTTGGCACCGGTTTGCCCTGACGGTTCACAGTCCGGTCAGTGCCTGTCCTGAAAAGTATGGCGTAAAAAAGATCAATACGGTTCCGAATCCGTTTTCAAATAATGAAAGTGCGTTCGAAGATTTGGTGCATACCGATCATGATCTGTTTGGTGAAGGATTGCGCCTGGCCACTTATAATTATATGCATGGGGCAGGGTTCGACAAAAAAGTGTTTGCCTGGTTTATTCACAGGGTTCCTAAAACCGGTTACCCTCCATCCATGGTTGAATCGTTTCTCAATACCCGAACCGATCAGTGAGATATCAGGTTATCACAAAATAAAAACGTTTTTGAACAGTAATCAGCTTTTAAAAACCGAAATAAGAAGAAATGACAATGAAGCAAATTAACTGGGGCATCATCGGATGCGGCGATGTGACGGAAGTGAAGAGCGGGCCGGCATTTAACAAGGTTGAGCATTCACGTTTGGTGGCGGTTATGCGACGTGACGCTGCAAAGGCCGAGGATTATGCCCTGCGACATCATGTTGAAAGGTGGTACAGCGATGCCGGCCAGCTGATCAACGACCCCGAAGTCAATGCGGTATATGTTGCCACACCTCCCAACACCCATGCTGAATACGCCATCAGGGTCATGCGGGCCGGGAAGCCGGTTTATGTCGAAAAACCGATGGCCATGAATGAGGCCGAGTGCAGGGAAATGATCCGCGTCAGCAAAGAAACGGGCCAACGGTTGTATGTGGCTTATTATCGCCGTGCATTGCCCTATTTTATCAAGATCAAGGAGCTGATCGATGCAAAAGTCATCGGTGATGTGCGTTTGGTTGATTTAAAGCTTCATCATCCGTTCAAACCGGAAGAGCTTCATCCGGAACTGCAGAAGGGGTGGAGGGTCGATCCCGGAATATCGGGTGGAGGCCACTTTCATGACCTGGCTTCACACCAGCTGGACTTTTTGCTTTATCTGTTAGGTCCCGTAAAGCAGGTCAAAGGCATCTCGGTAAACCAGGCCGGGTTATATGCAGCCGACGATGTCACAATAGCCGTGATGGAATTCGAGTCGGGGGCCGTATTTACCGGCTCATGGTGTTTCACCGTTCCGCAAAGCGAAGCCATCGACCAGGCTGAAATAATAGGCTCAAAAGGAAAACTCACCTTTTCCACTTTCGGTAAGCCTGTGATTACCATTGAAAAGGAAAACGGGCAGGTGGAGAGATTGGAAATTCCCTATCCCCAGCATGTTCAGCATCCCAATATCACCCTTGTGGTTCAATCGCTACTGGGAATCGGCGAAACTCCCAGTAACGGTGAAACCGGGATCGAGGCAACCATCCTGATGGACCGGATTACCGCAAAACAAAAGTGATTTAACAAAGAAGGACTATTTCAATAGTACCTGAAGGCCACTCATTTTTGCAACTCAAACCGATAAGTCCCTGCCGGTACCTTGCATGAAAAAATATGCCCGGATGTGTCCAAAGCAGAAGGGCTCTTTATTTCATTGCCGGCCAGCCTGCCGTTTTGATAGATCTTTTGCCCTTCCTGAACATGCAGTTTCACGGTAGCCGTTGAATTAGCCGGTACGACAAGGGTATACGAAATCTTATCGCCTGTTCTTTTCCAGTAAGATGAAATGATCCCGTTGGGTCCGGCATGCGA
>JAUZOX010000484.1 GCA_030706265.1 Bacteroidota bacterium
CGCTTTTGCTGCAGCCGGTAACCGTATTAAGCTGGCTAAAATGGCAGTTGAGGAAACCGGAATGGGGGTTTTGGAAGACAAGGTGATCAAGAATCAGTTTGCCTCCGAATTCATCTATAACAAATACAAGGATGAAAAGACCTGTGGCATCATCGAAGAAGACCTTTCAGCCGGTATCCGCAAGATAGCCGAACCCATTGGAGTGATCGCAGGAATTGTCCCAACAACCAATCCGACTTCAACCGCCATCTTTAAGGCCTTGATCAGTTTGAAAACCAGAAATGGAATCATCTTTTCACCCCATCCCCGTGCTGCCCGCAGCACCATTGCAGCCGCAAAAGTCATTCTCGATGCTGCCATCGAGGCAGGTGCACCCAAAGACATCATCGGATGGATTGAGGTCCCGACCGTTGAGAAATCTCAATATTTGATGCATCATCAGGGCATCAACCTGATTCTGGCAACCGGCGGTCCTGGAATGGTAAAAGCGGCCTATTCTTCGGGTACACCCGCAATTGGGGTAGGGGCAGGGAACACACCTGCAATCATCGATGAAACAGCCCATCAGAAGATGGCGGTGAACTCCATTTTGATGAGCAAGACTTTCGACAACGGAATGATTTGTGCTTCAGAACAGAGTGTTGTCGTGGTTGATGAAGTATATGATATTATCAAAAACGAATTTGCCGAAAGCGGTGCTTATTTCCTCAACGAAGATGAAAAAGAAAAGATTGGAAAATTACTGATCATCGATGGTCATGTAAATCCGAAGGTCGTTGGTCAGTCTGCATTTAAAATAGCCGCCATGGCCGGATTCAGTGTTCCAAAGACAACGAAGGTGTTAATCGGAGAAGCCCAGAGAATAAGTGACGATGAACCATTTTCTTATGAGAAACTGTCCCCGATCCTTGCAATGTACAGGGCCGATAATTTCAGGGATGCCGAATACAAGGCAATAAAACTGGTCCAGTTTGGTGGAATAGGACATACATCCGTACTGTATACTGATCCGAGAAACACGGATCGCATCGAGTCGTTTAGCTCTTTATTGAAGACAGGCCGTCTGTTGGTCAATATGCCGGCATCTCAGGGGGCCATCGGAGATATCTACAACTTTAAACTGGACCCCTCACTGACACTGGGTTGCGGGAGCTGGGGAGGAAACTCCGTGAGCGAGAATGTCGGTGTCAAGCACCTTTTGAATATAAAAACCAATGCCGAGAGGAGAGAAAATATGTTGTGGCTCCAAGTACCACCCAAAATTTATTTTAAATACGGTTGTTTGCCTGTGGCCCTGTCCGATCTGGCAGGACGTAAACGTGCCTTCATCATCACCGATAAGCCCATTTATGATTTGGGATATACCGAAAAAGTAACCCATGAGTTACACAAGATGAATATCGATTTCAACATCTTCTACGAAGTGGAACCCGATCCAACCCTTGCAAACGTCAAGAAGGGGCTATCTGCCATGAATGCCTTCCAGCCTGATGTCATCATCTCACTGGGTGGCGGTTCGGCAATGGATGCCGCCAAGATCATGTGGTTGATGTACGAATATCCGGATACGGAATTCGAGGGACTTGCACTCCGTTTTATGGATATCCGTAAACGTATTTATCAGTTCCCCAATCTTGGACGCAAGGCATATATGGTTGCCATTCCAACAACCTCGGGTACCGGTTCTGAAGTTACCCCCTTTGCAGTGGTTACGGATGAAAAGAGTGGAATAAAATATCCTATCGCCGACTACCAGCTTACCCCAAACATGGCCATTGTCGATCCGGAGTTTGTACTGACCATGCCTTCCAAACTTACTGCGTGGTCGGGTATTGACGCTTTGACCCATGCTCTCGAAGCCATGGTTTCGGTTTATGCCACCGAATTCACGACTCCTTATGCACTTGAAGCAGCCCGATTGATCTTTAAATATCTGCCGGCTTCTTACAGGGATGGCGCAAAGAACCTGAAGGCAAAAGAAAAGATCCATTATGCCGCAAATATGGCCGGTATCGCCTTTGCCAATGCGTTCCTTGGAATCGGCCACTCGATGGCCCATAAACTGGGTTCCGAGTTCCACGTTCCTCATGGATTGGCAAATGCGTTGCTTATCACGAACGTCATTCGTTTTAACGCCACCAATACCCCACGTAAGCAAGCTACTTTCCCACAATACAAGTATCCCCTTGCAATCGAAAGGTATGCTAAAATAGCTGCATATTGCGGATTTAAAGGCGATACGAATGAAGAACTGATCGAGGAACTGATCAAGGGAATCGAAAAGCTGAAGGATGAACTCAATATTCCCAAGTCGATCAGAGAGGCCGGAGTCGAAGCAACTGAATTCTACTCGAAGCTCGATAATTTGTCTGAGTTGGCATTTGACGATCAATGTACCGGATCCAACCCGAGATATCCTTCAATCGAAGAGATCAAAGAACTTTATATCAAAGCCTACGAAGGCAGATAGTGAGTTTGTTTTCCAATAATTAGATTGAAAGTAGAGACGCAAACAACGTGCGTCTCTACTTAAAAATTCTTTCGCAGTTTTAGCAACTGGGTAATTTAAAGTTTGAAAGAACATTATGGCATTTGTAAATAATACAATGATCATCCGGCGTGACTTGTTGACAAGGTTAGCCGAATTATTTAACGACGACAAGCTGGAAGAGGATATCGATTTGGTTCCCTATGAAATTGGGCGAAGGGCACATCAGGACCGTTGCTGTATCCATAAAGTAAGGGCCGTGTCAAAATACAAGCTGATGGGAATACTGGGCTTCGAGGTGGAATGCGAAGAAGATGAAAGACGCTTGCTGGCCGATTATGTGCATGAAGTGATGAACCGGAAAACATTGCCCGAAAGAATTCTGACGGTTGTGGAGGAAGCCTGTACTTCATGTGTCAAATCCAATTATGTGGTTACTAATCTTTGCAAGGGATGCATTGCACAGCCCTGTAAGATGAATTGTCCTCGCGGAGCCGTCACCCGTTCTGATAAGGGTCAGGCTGTTATCGATCCGGATAAATGTGTGGGTTGTGGAATCTGCCATAAACTCTGTCCTTATCATGCCA
>JAUZOX010000485.1 GCA_030706265.1 Bacteroidota bacterium
CCGGGACAAGCCTTGCGGATGATCTGACGGTATTCCTCTTCGCCCATTTTTCCGGCTATCTTTTCGCCCCAGGCTTCAAAGGTTGAGACGATATTCAGGGACTTGCCGTTGTGCCAACCGGGTGCGATGGTGCCGCCGTAAAGCATGAGAGCGGGACGGTTCAGGCGGATCATGGCCATCAATGCCCCGGGCATGTTTTTATCACAACCCACGACCGTAACCAGGCCATCGTAAGCATGGGCCTTTACCATCAACTCTATTGAATCGGCGATGACTTCACGCGAAGGCAACGACGAACGCATTCCCGGAGTACCCATTGAAATGCCGTCGCTGATCCCGATCGTGTGAAACACGAATCCTTTTAACTGCTTTTCGTTCAGGTTATCCCTGATCTCTGCAGCAAGACCGTTCAGATGCATGTTGCATGGATTTCCTTCAAAACCGGTACTTGCTATTCCGACAAAGGGCTTTGCAAAATCTTCATCATTCAATCCTGCGCCATAGAGCATGGCTTGTGCCGAAGGATGGGTATCATCCTGACTAACGCACCAACTGTACTTTTTCATTTTATCCATTCTACTTTTTCGGTATGTTTAATTTTTAATCTTTTGTTGCAAGCCCTGAAAAAACCACAATAAAAAAGCCTGTCTTTTTAAGTGAGACAGGCTTTTAAAAAAAATATCAACCAGTCTCACTTCGCTAGGTAAGGAGAATAATCACAATAATGAGGAGACTGGAAAATAACGTTGTCATAATTTTTTCTTGTAGTTAAAAAAAAGACCCTCCTGTTTTTCGGGAAGGTCGTTTGTGATATTTTTTAATTTGTCACTTAATTCCCCGCTCCCGTTAGTTTTGCACCACTAGAAGAATAATAGGAAGAATGCTAATGACAAATAGGTTGTTCATCTTGGTCGTTGTTGATGCGGCAAATGTAGAAAATTTATTTTTACCCCCACAAGCACCGGGTGGAAAAAAAACTAATCTTAACAAATTTTGCAGTAACTGTTGAATTTTATTAACAAAAAACCGTATAAACATACATCTTTAGCAAACCCGGCTTAAAAACAAGGGTGGGTCAGGGATTCACGGCATTGCCCCTTGATGTAGTTCATCCGGAAGATTTTCATGAAATTTAACCGGATGGAGGCATAAAAATCGTAACCATAGTAATCGTGCACGCCACTGAGGCTGAGCAGGCGGTCTGTTCCAAGGGTCAGGAAAAAGATCCTGCCCGATAATCCCACCCGTGGCTTTGTAAATTCATACAACGACACTGGCAGGCTGACTTCAAAAATATCGGATTCGTATCTGGGGATGACGGCAAACTGAGAAGGACGCTGCACTGCATTTTTGCTGATCGGGATACCGATGACGGCAGCCGTGGTGATATAAATGTTCGGGGTTATTCGCTTATCGTATTGAAAGGTAAGCGCCGTAGGCGTTACAATGCTGAATTTCTTTTTTACAATCGATGAATCCTTGGGATTATAAAGGGTATTGAGGGTATCGATTGCATTGTTGGTATTGGTGTACACAAAATTTCTGAAGTCATAACTGATCGGTTTCGAGTTCGACAGCGTTCCGCTGATAGCATTGTCTTTGAACCGGATATAACCCAGGTCGACAATTGCCACTGAAAACCGGTAATCATAAGGTTCAAATTCCTGTTCACATAACCTGGAAAAACGTTTGGTATTATAATGCAGCTCAAGGTTGTGTTGAATCGAAAAGCCCAGGTCAGTTCCAAATCCTGTGCCCCAGGAGTAATTCGGGTCATAACTCACCTGCTGTTTGGGGTCATCATACCGAAACGGGATCGATAATCCTGCTTTAACCGTGGATTTATTGATCGTAATCTGGTTCCTGTCGGTCATGGCAAAGGCATCATTGTTGGAATAGATAAAGCCTCCCCCGAACCCGGTCAGGTACTTCAGCGTTATGCCCAATGTCATGACATCCCTGGTATAACTTTTCAAAACCCGGGCATAGGTAAAGGCAGCTTCGCCCCATGCCAGCCCCGCCAATCGCATCGGACTGCTTATGTCATAGGTCCCATGTGCAATGACGGATGGATCGGCAAAACCCTGTTCGGTAATCTGTCCGACGACGTCGGGGATTTTCGTTGCAGAGAATGCTTCACGGATGGAATAACTAAATGCATATGCATTCATTCCATTGTTCAGCATGAAAGCCGGACCAAGTTCCCGGGCTGAAATAAAGCCGTTGATAATATCAGGGCGGTGGTTGTTGTAATAATTGGTCTTTGCCGCCTGTGGGGGGAAACCAATGCTTTGCTGATGCAAATAATCATAGGCGTATGAAACCGGATTTTCAATATAGGAGTCATTATGATAGTAACCGAAAGTGGCTCCAACCAGATTAACGTCGGCATATAGTCTGGAATTGGCAATCAGCGTGGGATTCTGTATTGCGGCATTGACTCCCCCGTAGTTACTTCCCCATGTTCCCAACATATCCTGTGCCCTTAAAGCGGTATAACAATTTACTATTAACAACATTAATAACAGTGCTTTCTTCATCGAATATCTATTTGGTGCGTCAGAATGCAAACTTAGTTAAATGAATTTTAAATCAGCCTGTGAGACAAAACAAAATATTGACGATTTTTGTAAAATGTAAGGACTCATTCAATCTTTATACTAATGAAACGATTTAAATCACTGATATGTTGGATTATTGCAATTATTTTCACCATTATCATTGCAACATATCAACGCATGACCGGCCCTACCTACCCCAAAACAGCAACGGTCACATTGAATAACAGTGAACTTAAATTTAAGCTGATACGATCATATGGAGATGGCGATGCTGAAATAAAATTAAGGGTTCCGGATAAAGAAATAAAAGGCACGGTTACCTTTAAAAGATATAAGAGCTTTGATGGATGGACCACGGCAGCGCTAAAACGGCAGGGCGACTATCTGGTGACGGCGCTCCCTCATCAGCCCCCTGCCGGTAAAATTGAATACCTGATCTCTTTGGGCGATGCCCAAAAACAGGTCAATGTAACACCCGAACCGGTCATCCTCAGGTTTACCGGAAAGGTAC
>JAUZOX010000486.1 GCA_030706265.1 Bacteroidota bacterium
CCGAAAACGGCAATGCCCTTGCCGATGTGTTAACCGGCAAAGTAAATCCGTCCGGTAAACTGCCCTTCACTTTCCCGGCTTCACTCAACGACTCTCCGGCCCATGCCCTGAATGCTTACCCCGGTGAAAACCTGAATGAGAAATATGCCGAAGGGATCCTGGTTGGCTATCGTTGGTTCGACACCAGGAAGATAGAACCTCTTTACTGCTTCGGATATGGCCTTTCGTATTCCGATTTCAAATATTCAGGATTACAAACCGATAAAAAAAGCTATAAACCATCCGAAAGCATCACCGCTACCGTCAAGGTACAGAACACCGGCAAATACGCCGGTAAGGAAACGGTTCAGCTGTATGTCGGCAAACAAGGTTCGGCAGTCGAACGTGCTGAAAAAGAGTTGAAGGCATTCAAAAAGGTCGACATAGCAGCCGGTGCAACCGCAACGGTCAAGCTCACCATTCCGGTAAAGGATCTGGCCTATTATGACGTCACGACCAAATCATGGGCTGTTGAACTCGGACAATATAAATTGTTTGCCGGAACATCATCCAAAGACCTCACGCAAATCTCAACCATCACCGTAAATTAAAACGCGTTTGGAAAATGGGGTCAGGAAAATGGGGTCAGACACAAATTGATGGGAAATGGGGTCAGACACAAATTGTCCAAGTTTAGGCTTGTTCGTCATTGCGGGCTTGACCCTAAATCACCAAAAAAAGAGCGCCATATTTGGTTCAAGTTTAGGCGTCAGCCGTAACCTGGACCCAATATGCGATCACGGACCATTATATGGATTGTGGGTTTCGGAAATTGCAGTCTCCTTTTTCCTACATCATTGCACTCTCCATCGTCAACGTCATTGCGGGCTTGACCCGCAATCTCCCAAAAGGAGGGCCCAATATATGATAAGGAACCTTTTATACGGATTACACGTTTCGGAGATTGCGGGTCAAGCCCGCAATGACGTTCGGGAGGGACAAGCCCGCAATGACGCACCAGGTGCCGAAATGACGTACTATAGCATATTTGGTTCAAGTTTAGGCTACAGTCCTAACCTGGACCAAATATGCGATCACAGACCCCAACAACCACACAAATCAACTCAATATCAACAATATATCTAACAATCAATGCTCAAGAAAAATACACTTTTAATAATTCTGTCCGGAATCGTTTTGTTGTGCTGTTTACCGGAAATAAAGGCTGTTTCGGGAAACAATGTTAACCCTGCCATTGTGAACCGGATTGGGGCATCTTTGCAGGGCTCCGGCATAAAACCCAACGACGGAGTCTATAACGTAAGCGACTTTGGCGCGGTAGGTGATGGCATTAAACTGAACACACTGGCATTCCAGGCAGCCATAGACGCATGCACGAAAGATGGCGGTGGGGTAGTGTATGTGCCTGCAGGAGATTTTCTGACCGGTACGATTGAACTGAAAAGCAACATCACATTACGCCTTTCGCCTTCAGCCAGGATATTGGGCAGCAAGAATAAGGATGATTACGTCAGGGGAAATGGGATACCAAGCGGCAATGGCAATATGGTACTCATATATGCGGTAAAAGCCAATAACCTGACCATCGAAGGGAATGGAACCATCAACGGGCAGGGAGCAGCTTTCTATACCGGGCAGGGAGATGGAACATCGCCCGTCAAGAGCAAAAACTCCGATCCCAATGCCCCACAGCCCAATCGCGACAGGCCGCACCTGATGATTTTTTATCTTTGTGACAATCTGAAGATCCATGATGTCTTTCTAACGGCCAGTGCCTACCATTGCATGCGTATTCTGCAGTGTACCCATGTCAACTTCGATGGAATCAGGATCTACAACCGGGTCAACAAGAACAACGACGGTTTTCATTTCAACAGCTGTGAGAATGTTAAGATTGCCAATTGTGAGGTGCTTTGCCAGGACGATGCCTGTGCGCTGTTTGGCAGCAATAAATTCGTAACCGTTACCAACTGTACCTTCAGTACGCGTTGGTCCATATTTCGTTTCAGCAGCGGAGAATCACAAAATATCTGTGTCTCAAACTGCCTGATCTACGACACCTATGGTTGCGTGGTTAAAATCGAGGCCGGGAACTCACGCATCGAAAACCTCACCTTCTCCAATATCATCATGCGGAACGTCACCGGCCCTATCGGCATCGGCTTCACCGGAGGCAACAACAAGACAGGCGCTAAAGATACGGCGACCAGGGAAGCATTTGTCCGCAACATTGCTTTTAACGGCATCAGGGCTACCGTTGTCTCACAACCTGTCAACCACCCCGATATCCCATTCAATGTGAGTGTCAATAACGGGGAACAAAATTCATGCATCACGCTGAATGGACTCGGGAACAGCTATATCGAAAACATCAGCTTCAACGATGTACAGGTTACTTATGCCGGTGGCGGCAGTGCTGAACTGGCTGCCAAAAAGGATATTCAACAATATTCGGCCGAATATTTCGGCGTATGGAACCAGCCTCCTTTCGGCCCTCCTGCCTATGCCATGTATGCAAGGAATGTGAAAGGACTCACCCTTAACAATGTCCGCTTCGAAGTAAAGAGCCCGGATATGCGGCCAGCCATTATCTTTGACAACGTGATCGATGCCACACTCTCCAATCTTAGCGTCCAGGGAAACCCTCAGGCCGAAACCACATTGCGTTTCATCAACAGCCGTGATGTTTTGCTTTCCTCCCCCCGTTTAATCACGCCGGCAACGGCATTTCTCCAGGTCGAAGGGGCCGATAGCAAGGGAATAACCCTCGACGGAGGAGACGTTACAAAGGCATATAAATTATTGATTTTCAATAATAAAGCAACAAAGGAAATGATAAAGGTGCGGGAGTAAAAATTGGAACCGCCTTATTAAATTCGTATTATTGAAAATCATAAGAGGGTGTCGCAGACCAAAATAGCAGACACCCTCTTTTTTAGTTTGGTAAAATCATGAAAAGATTAGGGGAAAATTTGGAATAAGATTTCTAAAAGATCTTTTATAGGTATATGCAAAAAGATTGTAACCTAAGCTGTGTCACTCCTAAATTCTGGTCATTGCATCGTTAATGAA
>JAUZOX010000487.1 GCA_030706265.1 Bacteroidota bacterium
AATCCCAAAACTTCTTGTACCTTTGCACCTCCAATATAGGCGGTACCATAGCTCAGTTGGTAGAGCAAAGGACTGAAAATCCTTGTGTCCCCGGTTCGATTCCTGGTGGTACCACAACAAAGCCAGATAATCAAGGTCTTATAAGAATTATTCAAAAAAGCATACAGTTTTAATAATTGTGTGCTTTTTTTATGCCTTCAAATCACGAAACTTTACCCGGGTAGGGTTACCCTCTCTTTTGAGACTGCTATTTATCGATCACCATTATTTCGCAACGGCGAATTAATAGAATGGCATCCTTTCAGAAAAATGTGGCTGGGCTTTAAATCATATACTGGTTAATAGTCCAAGTTATGGCTTACACCTAAACTTGAACAATAAATCAGACATACTTGGACCTAGCGTTGCTGTTCAATTTATAAATTTCCCCCTCGTCATTCTTTCAAGACATACTCCTCGTGACTTTTATCCCAAATGACAATACCGGTCGAAACAGCACTCGTATCAATGGGTTTAATTAACCCATCGGTAGTTATTTGGTAGGTAGTTGTCCAATATTCACAATGCAAATCACGATGGTACTGGTCTATTTTAGGCTCAGTAATTTTTATTTGACGCACAATAACAGATTCTTTGGTCATCTTCAAACTACTCTTCCACCTGTCATTGTCTTTGGTCAAAGACATACGGGAAAGGATTTCTCCTTTGTTGTTGTATGTAATGAGAAGCGTTTCTCCTAAATCAAAATTCCATTCAGAATCTCCTTCGTATTGCAATTTTGATACAAGTACCAATATAAAGTCACTACTTAAATCAACCTTTACCCCGTAATCGTATCTGAAGTAACCACCATTTGGATTACAAAATCCATTTGTGCAGATATATTTCGCTACTATATTTTCCGAGATCACTTTCGGCATCATACCCAAAAGAGTATCTTGTCGCTGACAAAAAACAGCAAAAGAAGACTGTCTGTCATTAATCAATAGGGGTAATTTACTTTGACCAAAATTGCTCAGAAATTTCATAAAATCCGGGGCTTGTGCTTTGCAATTTGTCATTAAAATAAAGCAAAGCAATAAATTGATGAATGTTTTCATTATCTGCTTGGTCTTACTTTTATTACTGTATATGGTATAACTTTCACATTTGGCCCAGGTATGGCCGATTTACAGTTCAGGTTTAGGTGTAAGCCGTAACTTGGACTGTTATCAGGTATGGGTTGAAATCATATTGAATATGTTGACAGTTTTACATCGCTCATCCTTTACGATTTTTGGCCAGGTTACCGTTGCGCTCAAACCTGAACTAAAAAAGATCCGGAATACTTGCGCCATCAGAGGGTAACATCATTTTAATTTAAAATCTTCAGTTCGTTTATCCATGATAACAATGCCTTTTTTTGGAGGAGACATTAAAGTGTTTTCAATAATCCCTTCTTTATTAACCTTATATTCTTTGGTTTGAATTTCACAATTCATTTCAGGTTTATTAAATTCTAATACTTTAATTTGTTGAACACTTATTTTTTCACTTGTTATCTTTATTGTACTTAACCAACAATCATTATTTTTTCCTATTGATTGTATAGATATAATTTTCCCTTGTTTCGTATATGTCACCAAAATTATTTCTGATAAGTCAAAATCACAATCCGGACTACCTTCATACCTTTGTTTTACGAACAGTATTGATAAAAATTCTGGACTAATATTAAATTTAATTCCGTAATCATAGCCAAAATTCGTCAGATCTATTTTACAATTAGAAGGATCTTTACAGATAAATTTCTTGATATACACTTCGGGAATTTTTTTAAATACTCCAGTTGGAAAAATTCTAGTAGAGGTGTCTCGCCTGTCAATAGTAAAAGGTAATGCCATATTTCTAAAATTAGACAGGTATATAAAAAAATCCTGATTCTGTCCACTACAGCTTAGTGAAAGAATAGAAATTAAAAACAAAATTACATGTTTCATATTCTCACATATTTCTTCTTACAGTTGTGACAGTATAATTTAAAGGCTCAACAACTCCATGATTATAAGTCCCAACAAGTCTGTTATTTTTAACCGTGAGTTGATTTGAATTAGATGTACCCCATGCTGGATTTTTGGTTCTCGGATCAAAGTAATTATAAGTTTTTGAAATTACATTACCATTATTCAACGATTCTGTTTTACTTGATATCACTATAAAATGGTCAGTCTTTCCGTCTGCATTCGGTGATCCGGGTTTATAATCAACCCCAACCATTGAAGGGTTACCATTTTCTAAGTTTTGATCGATTACCGCTATACCTTTGTTTGCTTTTGTACTTGCTCTACCTGCCGTTCCATCTGTTGTAGTAGCCGTCATAATTATTTCAGAACCAATACCAGCCGTTGCTACACCTTCTTTTTTTAACATTTGAGAACTTGCTTGATAACAGTTTATCCCATTAGTTATTTGAGATACCCAACTAGTATTATCAGCTCCTTTAAATGTCATGGAAGTTGCTTCGTTTTGTGTAAAGGTAACTGTTATATTTTTGCCAATATTCTGCGTATATGTAGTACCAATGTTATTATATGTCTGTCCATATAATTCAACGCTCTTCGCATTGCCCTCTTGCCAAGCAACAGCTTGGTTTCCATCTTTGTCTTTCCATTGATACCAATCCATTCCATCGAGATCAATCAAATTCATTGGGTTATCGCCGCAGTAAATATATGAGGTAAATTGAATATATTTCTCAGCCATGGGATCCACGCTATGCCACCTCCCGATCACAGGATCATAGAACCTGGTCCCATAATCCAGCCACCCCAGCGACAACTCCTTTTGCAGCTCCTTGCCGTTGTATTTGTAGTTGTTGACCGGATCCGAGAGCGCCGGAACGGAAAGCGCGTTGTTGACCATCCCGAAGGGATAGTAGTCGTTTTGCTCCACAACCGGACCACTCGTCGTGGAGAGCTGGAAGTTGTCGATGTATACGCTGGAGGGGCTCTCATTTACCGTGTAGGCCGTCAGGAAGCCTCCCTGGTCCATCACGATGTCGTTTTCGGCCATCTGTCTGACC
>JAUZOX010000488.1 GCA_030706265.1 Bacteroidota bacterium
GAAGGTTTTGTCGAAGGAAGAAGCAAAGACGGTATTGTCTAAGATCGTGCCGCTGCCAGGGGGCGAGACGGTGCCTTTGACCGAGAAAGTCTTAAGTGTGAAGTTGGCGACCAGATTCATGCTGGAGTCAGCCGTAAAGATGTAAGCGGGGTTGGTGGAGACGATGGCGCCTCCCTGGGTCCAGCCTTGAAAATCATAACCGGGAACCGGAATGACATGCAATGCGACACTATCACCATAGTTATATGTTTTATTGAAAACAGGTGTAGCACCGGCTATTCCATCTGTAATGGTCCCTCCGCCAGATGGTAAAGTGCTGGCTGTAATCAGGTAGTTCTTTTTAATAAAATTGGCTTTGACTTCTCTTGAACTATCGACAATAAAAGAATAGTCATTTGAAGTAACGTTTAATGAAGTGCTGTCTTCGGTCCAGTTGATAAACTCGTATCCTTTACTGGGCGTAGCAGTAAGGACCACCGTATTTCCGTAGTTAAAAGTTTTATTAAAGGAAGGAGCAGGACTGGCAATGCCGTCAGTAACCGTGCCTCCTTCAGTAGGAATACACGTTGCTTTAATGGGATAACTTTTCAGAATAAAATTGGCTTTGAGATATCTGGCATTTTCAATGACGAAAGAATATGTTTGAGTGTTTATATTCAATGGAATACTATCGTCTGTCCAATTTGCAAACTCATAACCTTCTGAAGGAATGGCCTTCAGATTAACGGTATCACCGTAGCCATATGTTTTATAAAATACACTTGTTGTACTGATAAGATCATCTGTTATTATTCCCCCTTGTGTAGGATTAACCGTTGCAGTAACAGGAAGCGTTATTTTAGCAAGATTGGCCTGGATGCTTCTGTCTTTCAGCGCAGCGAATGCATAGTTTGTCGATGTACCCAGGGGGGCACCCGCTTCGGTCCAGTTGATGAAATCAAAGCCTTTATAGGGATTGACAGAGAGCTTTACCCAATCGTTGTAGTTATACTTTCCCGAACCGGAGCCAGTAACTGGGGTAAAGACAAAAGGAGAATTACCAATCACTGTTGCACTGCCGACCGGTGAGGTAGTGGCGGAAATCGTATAAGAGATGGGTTTAAAATTGGCCGTTAAACTTCTGTCTTTGGTAACCAGAAATTTGTATGTTTCGCCATAAGGCATGCCAAGACTGTCGAGGACAGGTGTTCCGTTTTCGGTCCAGTTTACAAATTCATAACCTTCGTTGGGTTCTGTTGTTAATGTTGCCCAGGTATTCAGGTAATAATAGCCACCTCCACCCACGGCCTTTCCACCGGCAGGCGGTGATACATAAGTGGCGATATAATACTGATCGGCTCTGACATAATTTGCGAGTAGGTTATGATCTTTGCTGATCGCAAAAGTATATACGCTGTTTGTAGACACCGTATTACCATCATCACTCCAGCATATAAAAGTATATTCCGGGTTTGTAGTTGTTGCTGTAAGTGTTACGGTATCTCCAAAAGAATAAAACCCTTTCGCAGTTGAGGTTCCATTTCCAATGGTAATACCTGTTCCGGAGATAATTCCTGCATCTAAAGGATTGGATGAAGCAGTTAAAGTAAATGATTTTTTTACAAAGTTAGCCGTTAAGGATCGGTTCTTATCCACCACGAAAGCGTATGTGGCATCATTGGAGACTACATTTCCGTCTTCTGTCCAGCTTTCAAAAGCATAGCCTTTGATGGGCGTTGCAATTAAGGTTGCCGTTTCTCCAGCATAATATCCACCTGCTCCTGTTATTGTGCCACAATCAGTTGGGGAAACAAATGTGGTGATAAAATACTGTTCCAGTTTTTTAAAATTTGCCGTTAGATTACGGTTAGCACTCACGGTAAATGAATAGTCGGGGCTGAAAAATTTTGTGTTGCCGTCATCGCTCCAGCTTTCAAATGTATATCCTACCGCGGGTGTTGCAGAAACCTTGATTCCGGTCTGATCTTCAAACATACCTCCACCTTTGGTAACTCCGCCATTTGCAGGATTGGCATTGGTGGTGATTGTATACAATGATTTTCTGAAATTTGCATAAAGGTTTCTGTCGGACAATGCATTGAAGGATAGATCAACATTGGAGGAAATGACCTTGCCCGCTTCGGTCCAGTTGATAAACTCAAACCCTTTTGCAGCAGTGGCAGTGATTAATACATTGTCTGCATAGTTATACTTAGCCGAAAAGAAGCTGCTACCGGTGCCGGTGCCCGTAACGGCCACAGTACCTGCGTCAGAAGTAACCGCAGCTGCGGTTATCGTGTATTGTTTCTTCACCAGATTAGCAACAAATGTTCTATCCTTTGTAACGGTGAAGCTATATTCGGGAGAATTCGAAACGGTAATTCCGTCCTCTGTCCATCCGATAAAGTCAAAACCATTTGCAGGGGAAACCGAAAGGGTTACATTTTTGCCATAATCATAAACCTCGTTGATTGCGGTTCTGGCTGCAGCTCCATTTGCCGAAATGGTGCCACCAGTAACCGGATTGACGCTACCCTTTACAATGCAGTTTGCACTTGAAAAGTGGGCAACTAAATTCCGGTTTTTGGATACAGTAAAAGTAAAGTTTGGGTTTGTAGAGACGGTGACACTATCCTCGGACCAGCCGGAAAAGACATATCCGGTAACTGGGAGCGCGTTGAGGGTGACGATATCACCAAAAGCATAGGATTTATCAAAGGAAGGAGCCGCAGGGACAATTCCGTCGGATATGGTTCCACTACCGGCAGGTGCGACATTGCCCTTGACGGAGAAAGTTTGGATCTTGAAATTGGCGACCAGATTTCTATCGCAGGTTGCAGTAAAGCTGTAGGAAAGGCTGTTTGAAAGGGTAGTACCCGCCTCGGTCCAACCTGTAAAGTCATAACCTGGGGCAGGAGTTGCATGCAGGGTAACACTGTCGCCATGGCTGAAAGATTTATTGAAAACAGGGGCCGCGCTGGCAATGCCATCAGAGACAGTTCCACCGTTAGAGGGATTGGAGACGGCATTGATCAGATAAGATTTTTTGATAAAGTTGGCTTTAAGATTCCTGGGCCGGTC
>JAUZOX010000489.1 GCA_030706265.1 Bacteroidota bacterium
ATAGGTCGTATGGAACTCGCACGGAAGATTTCATCGGTGATTGTGTTTTAAAACATGCTCGGTTCATAAAGACATTTTATTTTCAGGTGTATGAAAGGAATTGCAAGATTATTATCAATGCAATCATTGCAAAAATAATCATAATAGGCTGACTATATCAGACAGCCGTTTTTTCTCATATCCGGATTTTGAAAATAAATAAAGGCGAAACCCCAAAAGCTATTCACGTCATAATGCTGCATGGGCAACCGCAACAATATGTTAGTATTGCTTTAGAGGTTTCGCCTTCTAAAAATTATTAATAAGTAACGGAATTAATTAGTCAATCGAGGTGTATGCAACTTCGTTGTGTAAAGTTTCATCAAGTCCGACCGATTCTGCCTGTCTCGAAGCCCTGATGCCAACTGTTTTCTCTACCAGTTTGAATATGACAATGGTCATCACACCAGAGTAAAGAACGGTGGTGCCGACTGCAATCAGTTGGACCCTGAACTGGTGGGTGTTTCCAAAGAGCAGTCCCGAGTAGGCCGACTGAATGACTGGGGTTGCCAGCACTCCGGTCAGAATGGAACCGATTATTCCGCCCATCCCGTGAACACCAAAGGCATCGAGCGAATCGTCGTATCCGAGACGTTCCTTAACAAAGGCTACCATGTAAAAACAAACGATTGAAACGGTGATCCCTATGACGATTGCTCCGGAGATGTCGACGTATCCTGCAGCAGGCGTTACAGCTGCCAATCCGGCTACGGCACCGGTACAGATTCCAACCAGGGTCGGTTTCTTGTCTACGCACAAATCAATGCACACCCACGTTACGGCTGCAGCGGCTGCTGCGATGTGGGTAACCAGGAATGCGCTGACGGATAAGCCATCTGCTGCAAGGGCACTGCCTGCATTAAAGCCATACCATCCAAACCAAAGGAATGCAGCACCCATTACTACAAAAGGAATATTGTGCGGCGGGATGGCATGCCCGCGATAGTCTTTGCGTTTGCCCAGCATGACAGCCGTTATCAGGGCCGCAATACCCGCATTGATATGGACAACGATACCACCTGCAAAGTCGATGGTTCCCATTTTGAACAACCAGCCGCTGCTGCTCCAAATCCAGTGGGCAACCGGGTTGTATACCAGGAGGGACCATAACAGGCTGAATATCACAAAGCCTTTGAAGTTAATCCGTTCTGCAAATGCGCCGATGATCAGTGCCGGAGTGATAACCGCAAACATACACTGGTACATGACAAACAAAAGATGGGGTATGCGATTATTGGACTGTGCAACAAAGTACGGGCTTAGATCGTTCATGCCGATGCCATGTAAAAAAGACCATTTCAGATCTCCAATGAAAGGCGACAGAAATCCGGACGCGGTGCCAAAAGTCATGCTATAGCCGACCATGACCCATTCAAGACTGATCAAAGCCATCATTAAAAAGCATTGCATCAAAATGTTCAGCACATTCTTGCGGCGGACCAGTCCACCGTAAAAAAAGGCCAGTCCCGGAATGGTCATGAACATTACCAAGGCAGTTGCAACGATCATCCAGGCCGTATTACCGGAATCGATATGCGGAACATCTTTTGCAACTGTGTTTTGTGCTGCAGCAGGGATAATTGTAAAAGATAAAACGATGATTGAAGCAATCAGTCTTTTTAGTGTTCTTGAAATACGCTTGTTCATTGATGAGATGTTTTATTTGTGAACTGTTTTTACGTTGAATGGGTTATGGATTTCCGGTATGTTTTAGTATAAGGCATTGGAGCCTTTTTCGCCGTTCCGGATACGATAGGTCTCTTCGATGGTTGAAACAAAGATTTTCCCGTCGCCCATATCACCCGTCCAGGCTGATTTCATGATTGCCTTGATTGTCCTATCCAGGTTTTGCTCCCTGACCACGATCGAAAGCATTCTTCTTTGGATGTAACTTGATTCGAAAACCTGTCCCCGAACTACCAACCCCTCTTTTTCCATGCCTGTTCCGGTAATATCCCAATAAGAAAACCATTGGATGTCGGTTTCATGTAAGGCTTCTTTCACTTCTTCGAATTTGGACCTTCGGATAATTGCTTCAATTTTTTTCATCTGAAAATAATTTTATTAAATAAGTCGTATGGAACTCGCATGCAGGATTTTCATCGCGGTTTGTGTTTTCAAACATGCTCGTTTCATAATACACTTACTCCGTTTTTTGATGATAGGTGGTTTCTGATCAGTAGTTGATTGCAAAAAGAAAAGTTTTTTTTGAGACCCCCCCTTGTTGCATGATATGATTTTGCAAAACTAATATAAAAAATCATATCAGTGTAAAAATTGGGGGTGTAATTGTTAAAAATATCTATAATATGATTTACACCCCCCTATTATTTTATGACTATTGTTGATTTTTGTATTGTTTTTTAAAAAATGGCTGATTGGAAGAAGTCGGAGGATCTGAGATGATTGATGAAAAACAAAAAGGCGTGCTGTGAGGGAGGGCACTGAAAAAGTCCTTTAGAATTAAAAGAGGCTGTATCATAAATCATGATCAGCCTCTTTTTCTTTGATCTATTCGGACACCTGGTGGAGAACGTTTTCGTATATGCGATTCTCAGAGCGTCTATTTTATTTATAACGCAACCTCCTTAAGTGTTCTTAATTAAAGATATACTTTTTCAGTGCCCTCCTGTGAGGCAAGCCTTTTTTTACTGTCTAAGTATGGAATAAGCAAGATAAATTAATCTATGATGGTATAAGCAGTTTCGTTATGCATGGTTTCATCCAGGCCGATCGCTTCTTCCTGTTTATTGGCGCGGAGCCCGACCAGCTTTTCGACCACCAGGTATAGGATCAGGGTCATTACTCCCGAATAGACGAAGGTCACGGAAACTGCAATCAACTGTACAAGAAATTGATGTACATTTCCAAATAGCAATCCGCTATATGCTGCCTGAACTGCCGGGGTTGCAAATACACCCGTCAGGACTGCGCCGACGATACCGCCGATTCCGTGAACACCGAAAGCATCGAGTGAATCATCGTATCCCATTTTTTGTTTAACAATGGCTACCAT
>JAUZOX010000049.1 GCA_030706265.1 Bacteroidota bacterium
CGAAACTCTTTCTTCAAGGCTCAAAAAGGGTCTTTTCTTTTTGGGTTGCACTTCATTTTTAAAGATAGGGGCTTTAAGATATGCAAGTTCGGGAGAACGCAAGCCATAGAGGGTAAGTTTGGACAAGCCAAGACCGCGTAGGGTTTAGGCCGGATCAGGGCCAGGCTCAAAGATACCGGCGAATGCCGGATTGCCAGCATCTTCCCGGTGCTTAACCCGGTCAATTTGGCCGGGGTGGCTCCTCTATGCCGCTCATTAAATAGGCTAAAAAGTTTTTCAGCAAAGGCACCGTGAAAATCCTCAACGACATTTATTGAAGATATTCAGGATAATGTAGGACGTCGGTGCTTCAATCCAAGTCTGAAAAGGATAGCTCAAAAAATCTCGGCTGAGTTTCTCAGCAGAGCCTTAAGACTGATTAGCTATCATTTAAATTAGCCCTTGAACTTATGATCATCCATTGACAGGTACCATGTCATCGGAAGTAATTGGTTTATCTGATCCCCGTATCTATAGAGATGTCAAGTTTGGTTGTATCCTTGTCGTCGATTGTAATCAATGCCGGAAGATTACCGGCACCGAACCGGTTAGTTTGAACCGAGGCGAAGTCGACAATATAATTACCTGAAGGTAGATCTACCATGTAAGTACCATCCAGGTTGGGAATGATGGTTGTGATTTTTCTGGTCTTATCCGTTGTCCAGACTGCCGTTGCCCATGCATTATACGTATCCCGGGTTGGCAAACATTGTGGCAACGGAGGAATCGTTTCAACAGGACATAGCGGACCAATGGAGATTTTACCTTTCAAGACTCCCTCTCCGCTCATCATAGTTTGCTTTGTACAGGAAAGAAAAGCCAAAAGCAGGACCAGACAAAGAAACATTTTTTTAATAACTGAATTTCCGGCAATCATATTCGTTCAGCGGGTTTAAAATTTTTTATCCTCTTCTTCAATTTCCCCGAAAATGTAATTTGTTTTTGAAATCTTTTATAAAAATACGACTATTTCTTCCGGGTTGACACCTTGGCGTATAATTAAAACAAACAAAAGACTTTACATAGGAAAAAATGTTAAGTATATTTACTGAACTTTTTCTGCATTGCGTTATTCATTCCGTCTACTTTCACCCCTTTAATACAAATTAAGATGAAGAGATTATTAATGCTAATGTGTTTGTTGGCAATTATCGCTGGTTGCCACAATAAATCTGAAAAGTATCTAAACTATAAATGGCCTGACGTGAAACCTCCTGTCTGTGAAAAGAAACCCCAAGAACTCATTGCCCATGGCGATAAACGGATTGATAATTATTTCTGGCTGAATGACTTTTTTAAAAAAGGGCCAGACAGCCGGAAAGTGGTTGCATACCTGAAAGCCGAGAACAATTATCTGTACACGATGATGAAAGGATTGAAATCATTCCAGGACAACCTTTACACTGAAATGAGGTCAAGAATCAAGGAAAAGGATGAAAGCGTTCCTTATTTTAAAAATGGTTACTACTATTACACCCGGATAGAAGAAGGTCAGGAATACGGCATATTCTGCCGGAAGAGAGGAAGCCTGAATGCGAGGGAAGAAATCATGCTGGACATGAACGCCATGGCAAAAGGGCATCCCTATTTTGTAGCTACCGGTTTTGATGTCAGCCAGGACAATAAAAAACTTGTTTATGGTGTGGATATTGTTTCACGAAGGCAGTACACGATATACGTAAAAAATCTGACTAGCGGCAAAACATCCCGTGAAGTTGCAGGAGAAACAGATGGAAATCCAGTTTGGGCTGCAGATAACAAAACCTTTTTTTATGTAAAGAACAACGCTGAGACGCTTCTCTCAGAGAAAATCATGAAGCACAAAATCGGGACTCCCGAAGCATCTGATAAAATTGTCTATACCGAAAAAGATCCATCAAATTATATCAATGTTTGGAGAAGTAAATCGGACAAATACATCTTTATTACCTCCGCGGCCACCATGTCATCGGAGACAAGGTACATCAGTTCTTCCAAACCGGAAGCCGATTTCAAAGTATTTCAACCCCGGATAAAAAATGTGCTGTACAGTGTGGAACACCTGAATAATAAATTCATCGTGCTAACCAATCTTGACGCATTGAACTTCAGACTAATGGAAACAGACCTTGATAATACAAGCCGTGAGAACTGGAAAGAGGTGATTCCGCATCGCAAAGATGTTTTGCTGGAAGCCGTCGAACCATTTAAAAACTTCATGGTCATCACCGAAAGGAAAAATGGCCTGGTTCAGTTCCGCATCCGAAATTTATCAAATCACAAAGACACCTATATGCCATTTGAAGAGCCCACCTACATGGCTTCTTTTGGTACCAACCCCGAGTTCAACGCTGAAACGCTGAGGTATAACTATACTTCGCTTACCACCCCACCTTCGGTATTTGATTATAATCTACGCACCGGAGCGAAAAAATTGATGAAAGAGCAGGAGGTGTTGGGTGGATTTTCGAAGAAAGACTACGTCACAGAACGCGTGTTTGCTACAGCCAAAGACGGAACTAAAATACCCATTTCGTTGGTGTATAAAAAAGGATTTAAAAAAGACGGCAAGTCACCGATGCTGCTTTATGGTTATGGATCATATGGCATCAGCATGGATGCCTCTTTCAGTTCTCCAAGGTTGAGTTTGCTGAACCGGGGCGTTATTTATGCACTTGCACATATCCGCGGAGGAGAAGAGATGGGCAGAAGCTGGTATGAAAACGGTAAACTGATGCACAAAATGAACACTTTCACAGATTTCATCGCCTGTGCCGAATTTCTGGATCATGAAAAATACAGTTCACCCAGGCATACTTACGCAATGGGTGGAAGCGCCGGTGGCTTGTTGATGGGAGCCATCACAAACCTCCGTCCCGATTTGTGGAATGGGGTGATTGCCCAGGTGCCTTTTGTAGATGTGCTGACTACCATGAGCGACCCGACAATTCCTTTGACCACCAATGAATATGATGAATGGGGAAATCCTGCCAATAACGAGGCCTATCACTATATCAAATCATATTCTCCCTATGACAATGTAAAGAAGAAATCATATCCCAATTTATTGGTCATGACCGGTTTGCACGACTCACAGGTGCAATATTTTGAGCCTGCAAAATGGGTTGCCAAGCTCCGCGAACTCAAAACAGATCACAACCTGTTGTTGTTGCATACCGATATGTCTGTAGGACATGGCGGTGCCTCAGGGAGATTTAAATATCTGAAAGATATCGCATTGGAATATTCGTTTGTATTGGCTCTGGAAGGAATCACAAAATAATATTGATCTTATATATAAGGTGTTATAAGCATCCCAGACACCCTATTATATATGCATCTTTATTTATTTTTTCCAATCAGGATATCTCCATTTACGATATCCCAGACATCTAAGAAACCAAGCTTAATGATATTCACCATTTTAGACCAGTTCACCTTTGAAACTTCATCTGAAAGTTGGTGATAATCAAGAGAGTGACCTGCATTCCAGGTCATGAGGGGTACATTCTTCAAACTGAAAGCGGTAAAGTCTGAACCTCCACGAGGTTGTTCCATCGGTACGAAATTGGGTCGTAAATCAATTCCGTATTCTTTCAGATTGCGATTTGTCTTTTCTTCGAACTGAGAAAATGCCTTGGTATAGATTATCCTGACGGCCTTTTGAAGGGTGTCCTCAGGAGAACTTCTGGAAATCATATCATAATTCAAATAGAATACGATTTTCTTATCTTTGAAATCAGAGTTATTTACAAAGTAATTGGAACCGAGCAGCCCCTTCTCCTCCCCTGTCCAGAAAGCAAAGATGATGGAGTACTTCGGTTTAATCCCTGAAGCCATAAATGCTTTAGCAAGGGTCAGTATTCCGACACTTCCCGATCCGTTATCATCGGCTCCATTGTAAATAAATCCGTTCTGAATGCCCAAATGATCATAGTGCCCCCCTACTACGACATATTCGTCTTTTATTTCACCTTCGATCATGCCAAGGATATTCCGGGCCTTTACGATCCTGTTTTTTGCCGTCATGACCATGTTCGCACTTATACCGGTAAGGTTTTTCAAGGAAAGAAATTTTAAATCGGCTGCATTCTTTGCATAGCCGTCGATAGTAATGCCGCTTCCTCTGAGTATTTCATTGGCAACCCGCTTGGTAATGGTTACCCCTTTCAAACCGGTTGACAGGGTATCGATAGGAATTCGCATTCGTTTTGGCTTCAGGTAATCAGGCAGTGTATTTCCTTCATAAACGGGCGTTTTGAAATGATACGGGTAATTATCGGCCCATCCCTGTATGTCGTCGTCTGTGGCAACATCCATTACGGCCAGGGCCCCAGCTTTTAATATATACTCATCTTTTGTATAGAGTGTTGCCCCGAATTTATTCATCGCGGCGCTGTTCGGATAATTCATTCCTGGAACGCCTTTTAACCTCAAAACAATTTTTCCTTTCAGGTCAAGGCCCTTCAACTCATTGATTTGTTTTGATTCGTCCTTAATGCCATACCCCACAAACACAACAGGCCCCGTCAGATCGTAACTTATTTCCGGATTGCCACAAGAAAAGTCAGTATGATAGTTCAGATCAACCTTGCGAATTCCAGAGCCATCGGTGAACGAGACACTCATCTTTTGAACATCCCCGGGAGAGGATTCCAGAAGGCTAAAGTCCTGGAAATAGGTTTGCTTTTGAGAAGAAAGGAGACTCTGTAGATTTTCGAGACGCGGGTATTGTCCCAGCGGAGTAATTCCATAAACTTTCAACAAGCTGGCGATATAGTCTGCCGCCATAAAACTGCCCCGGGAACCTGTTTCCCGTCCTTCGGTCCACGGAGAAGCTAGGAACTCCAATTGACCTCTAACGGCATCTTCTGTGATGGCGGCAAGTCCTCTCAGTTTTGATGCTTCTTTATCGGAAATATTCGTCTGAGACTGAACATTAAAAAAAGCAAGAATCAATAAACTATTAAGTATAAGTTTCTTCATGATTTGTGGTGGCATAAATGGTCAGGACAATTGTTTCAAAAACGATTATCTATCAAAAATATAATACTTAATTGAAATTTCAATTAATTTTTACCATCTATGCCTTTTGTGCATGCAACTTTTTAAGAGGAATTGCCGTGAGATAAACTGCAGCCAATAAAGCGCCAATACCTGAAATTAAAAACATGGCTTTCATTCCAAAAATGACCCATAACAAACCTGCCATACTGCTTGAAATCAGGGTGGATATGCTCAACATGCTGGTATAAAAACCAATTGCAGTCGCTATTTCATTTTTCTCGGCCAGATTTGTAATCCAGGCTTTTGAAATGCCTTCAGTTGATGCGGAATAGAAACCATAGAAGAAGAAAAGTATTCCAAAGCCAACCAGTCCATGAATAAATCCCATCAGGCTATAAACAACACCAAATATTATCAGACCGACCACTACAATAGAACGCAATCCAACCCTATCGGCAAGCATCCCAGCCGGAAATGCAAGTAAGGCAAATGCAAGATTGTAAAAAATATAAAAACCTACCATATAAGTATCGCTAAAACCTGCCTGTTTCAAGGCGAGCAACAAAAATGCATCCGAGCTATTCATCAGTGCAAAAAAGAGTAAACCGATTACCAGCAGTTTATATTCACGAGATGCTCTTTTCCAGTAGCCTAAATATCCAAAAAATCCTTTTCCCCGTGTTGGTTTAAAGTCATGCCGTTTTTCCTTAATAAAGAAAGTGAGTAACACGGCGATTATTCCGGGAACGAAAGCAATGACAAACAGCATCTTGTAATCACCAGGCCTGATCCATAAGTACAAAAGGGCCAATACAGGTCCGATACATGCACCCACCGTATCAAGTGCCCTGTGAAATCCAAATACTTTTCCCTTGGTTCCGGGCGTAGCCTCATCGCTTAGAATAGCATCACGCGCACTGGTTCTGATGCCTTTGGCTAACCGGTCGGTTGTCCTGACCAAAAAGATCCAGATAGGATGCACAAACAACACCATTAAAGGTTTTGCCAGGGCACTCAGCACGTAACCAAATTGAATAAAGGGTAATCTGCGTCCCATCCGATCAGATAAATTCCCGAAATATCCTTTACTCAGTCCGGCCGTAGCTTCGGCAACACCTTCCAGAATTCCAATCCAGGCAATCGTAAAGCCGATAGACCGAAGAAATACGGGCATTATCGGATAAAGCATCTCACTTGCAACATCATTGAAAAGACTGATTAATGATACTAACAATACTACTCTTGTAATTAATCTATTGGTCTTCATTTTATTGAATTTTGTATTTGTGAATTTGATTCTGCAAAATTAGAAAGATAGTCTGAGAAATGATGTGCTTTAACGCATGAGCTGAACCGATTATAACACTTCTTATGATTGAGTTGGTCAATAATTTGTTTCTATCAATAAACAAGTTCATTAGAAGTTTAATATGTTTTTTAAAAACAAATCGGTAAACAGTAGTGTTTAAAATGGGATTAATGATACCTGTACAACTTTCATTATCTCAATGCCTATTCTATGAATTGAATAAAATCCAAATATTATTTTTTCTAATTTATAAAATAAACAACTATGAAAGGGAATGAAAAAGTCATCACAGTGTTAAACACACTGTTGGCCGAAGAACTCACAGCCATAAACCAGTACATGGTACATTCTGAAATATGCGAGAACTGGGGGTACAAATTGCTTCATCGGGCGATTGAAAAACAGGCTTTCGATGAAATGCATCATGCGGAGTGGCTGATTGAACGCATCATATTCTTTGAGGGTACACCGATTGTATCCAGGCTTAACCCAATAAAGATTGGCAAGACAGTTCCGGAAATGATCATTAACGACGGGAATGATGAGATAAATGCGGTCCGTGCCTATAACGAAGCCATTAAACTTGCGCGCGAGGTTCAGGATCAGGGAACTGTTGATCTGCTTACCAAGATTCTCAAAATGGAAGAGGATCACGTAGACTGGGCCGATATGCAGCATGCCCAAATAGAACAAATGGGACTGGACAACTATTTGTCGAATCAATCTGAAGGTGCTGCAAGCTAAAATGATGGATCTGGGATTCCTGAGGTAACATCATGAATATACTATTTCGAAATGGTCATGATGCAAATATTCCGGAAACTTACAATAATGCTATTTCTTTTCATTCCTCGTCTGGAATCACGTTCCAATGAAATTCTTATTGTACACTCCGATAAAGCACTATTTTATTTATCCGTTTTTTTATAATTATTTCTATCAAAGTTATAATCTCGTTCATGATTATAAAAAAAAAGTATCTTTGAGCCGGATAAAATAAAACTAATGTTTTTACGTTTTCAACTTTAAATTTTAAAGTATGTTGCTTTGTAATATCAAGCGCTTGCGTTACCCATTGGCATTGTTGGTCCTGGTTTCAACCGTATCGGGCTTTTCACAAAGCCAACCTAAGGCTCCAAAGAGTGAGGCAAGTGTTCGCCCGGCATCCTTTCTAAGTCCAAATCCCTTTCGTGATGTCTTAAATTTAAGCAGCGATGTTGTAAAACCGCACTACAAATTGGAAATTTTTTCTCTGATCGGCGAGCTTATCTTGTGCCGGACTGCAGAAAGCACAATTCATTTACCCAAACTTCCCCGCGGAATATATTTAGCCAGACTTACAAATGAACGAGGGCAACAAGTTGTTTCGCAGAAAATCGTTAAGATATAAAAAGAAGGAGGCTCAATAAAGCCTCCTTCTTTCTTTCTTTTTTAATATCCCCATTTGTAAGCGTTTGCAATTTTATGGTTGTTTTGGGGAGTATTCAGAAACGTCATAAAACTACCCCTTATAAAAAGGCATTTTCACAACCTTGGCCCGTAATCTTTTGCCCCGAATACTTATTAGAATTTCGCTTCCTTCCCTGGAAAGTTCTTTTGGAACATAGCCCATGCCTATTGCTTTTTTCAGAGAGGGTGACTGGGTCCCGGATGTAACGATACCGATGGCATCATTTTCATCATCCACAATTTCATATCCATGACGTGGTATGCCCCGGTCTATCATTTCAAATCCGATAAGGCAGCTGCTGACGCCTTCTTTCTTCTGGTTTAAAAGAAGATCCTTATCGATGAATTTTTTGTAAGCCGTAAACTTCGTGATCCAGCTTAAACCGGCTTTGATTGGTGAGGTGGTGTCATCTATATCATTTCCATAAAGACAGAATCCCATTTCTAATCGCAGCGTATCCCTGGCTCCCAGACCGATGGGCTTTATCCCATACTCTGCACCGGCCTCAAATACCGCTTTCCATATTTTTTCTGCATCTTCATTGGCAAAATAGATTTCACATCCACCGGCTCCGGTATAACCTGTCGTTGAAAAGATAACATCTTTTACCCCTGCAAAAGTTAACTTCTTAAAAGTATAATACTTCATATCTAAAACCGGAGTATCCGTCAACTTCTGCATGGCTTTAAGCGCAAGTGGGCCCTGGATTGCAAGCTGTGAAATTTCATCCGAGGCATTATACAATTTTGCTTTCACCTTGTTCTGACTGTTAAGCCAGTTCCAGTCTTTCTCTATATTTGCCGCATTGACAACCAGCAAATAGGTCTCACTATCAAACCGGTAAACCAAAAGATCATCCACAATCCCCCCTTTTCCATTCGGAAGACAGGAATACTGTACTTTTCCATCAATAAGAATAGAAGCATCGTTGGACGTAACCCATTGAATAAAATCGAGTGCATTAGGTCCTTTGACCCATATCTCACCCATATGGGAAACATCGAACACTCCAACCCCATTGCGGACGGTTTCATGTTCAATTATTAAACCTTCATATTGAACAGGCATATAAAAACCGGCAAAGGGAACCATTTTAGCACCCATTTGCTCGTGAAGAGCACAAAAAGCTGTCTTTTTCATTGATATAATGAGTTTTTTAAGGTTGTTTGGATTGATTGATGAACAAAGGTAAAGAAATATCACAATGACAGGATAAGAAACAAACAATATAAAAATGAAAAGACCGGAATATTTATCGAAGTCTGCAGCAATAAAAAAAATCTTTAGATTATTAATATTATTTTGTATATTTGCTGCACGATAAAGTTTCCGCAGGTATTTTCGATACCCCAAAAAATCATTCTTTATTATAATTTGTTTTTCTCAAACAATTTCATTGTTGATCTTTCATCGTTATCAAACTAATTAATTTTCAGGAATATACATTCCAGATTATAAATCATTAAAATTATCCCACCCCAATTCATTTAATCGCATATGTACGATATTATTGAGCTCAACAGCATGTTGGTTCAGGAGCTTAGAGAAATTGCCCATAAGTTGGCAATCCCCAATTTTGAATCTTTAAAAAAACAGGAATTAATTTATAAAATTCTTGATCAGCAGGCTTTAAATCCCAGTGCAGATATTTTAGCACAGGAAAAAGAAGAAAAACACGAGGCGAACCAAAAAGGGCGCAGAAAAAGAATTCCGGGAAGCGAGGTAAATCATCCACGCAGCAAAGACCCGATAGCCAGCTCCAGACCAGAACGTTTAGGAAATGCAGAAGAACCTCCCGCACCACCGGTAACAGAACCGGCTAAACCCGCCACACAAAAACCGTTACCGATTCATCATAAAGAAGAAAAACAAGCAAACCATTCTAAAACAGATCTTTCTGTAACACGTCGTTTAAGGGATACGGCTTCTCAGACTAAGCCAGAAAAACCTCAGGCACCAACAGGAGCTAATAAACCTTCAGAAACAACCGAAAAACCAAAAGGTCCGGTTGAAAAGCCACAACCTCTTCCTGAAAAGGAAAAACCGGTTGCTGAAAAGCCACAGGTCATTGAAACTGAAAAGGCCAAAAGCCAAGCTGCTGAAATTAATCCAACAGTTATCAAGAGTGAATTAAGGAAGCCCCCTGTTCTTGCACCTATTAGCGATATCCCGGTTTCAACACCCCCTGCAGCGCCACAACCATCCATTCCAACAACACCTCCTGCAATAGTTGAAGACACATTCCTTGCAAATCTGGAAATGGAAACCGAAGAAGATGAAACCGAAATTCCGGACATCCTTCCCGCAAGTGATGCTACTGGTATTGAAACGAATGTAATCGAATACCAAGAGCCCGAGACGACTTTTGTGGCTCCTGAGGCTGAAATTGCAACGGTTGAGCGTCGCCCCGCTCCTCGTGAACAAGGGACCAAAGGGCCAAGAGTTGGCGAACGCAAACCTGAAGTCAATGTTGATTTTGAAGGAATTGTAACCAGTGAAGGCGTTCTTGAAATCATGCCCGACGGTTATGGTTTCTTGCGTTCATCCGATTACTTCTACCTCAACTCACCGGACGATATTTATGTCTCGCAGTCGCAAATAAAGCTCTTTGGTCTTAAAACGGGAGATACTGTTCGCGGATCTATCCGTCCTCCCAAGGAAGGGGAGAAATATTTTCCGCTTATTAAAGTGGAAAGATTAAACGGCCGTTCACCTGAAGCTGTCCGTGACCGTATTCCATTTGAATACCTCACCCCTTTATTTCCCTATAAAAAATTCAAACTCACCGGACATACACAAAGCAATCTGACAACCAGAATCATTGACATGTTTACCCCCATTGGTTTTGGACAACGCGGACTGATCGTTTCGCAACCCAAAACCGGTAAGACGACGATTCTGAAAGACATTGCCAATGCCATCGCTGCAAATCATCCTGAAGTATATTTAATCGTTTTACTGATTGATGAACGCCCCGAAGAAGTAACGGATATGGCACGCAGCGTCAAAGCCGAAGTGATTGCTTCAACCTTTGACGAGCCGGCCGAACGTCATGTCAGAATTGCCAATATCGTGCTTGAGAAGGCAAAGCGCATGGTGGAATGCGGTCATGATGTTGTGATACTTCTTGATTCCATTACCCGTCTTGCACGTGCTTATAATACCGTATCGCCTACTTCTGGTAAGGTTTTATCAGGCGGCGTTGAAGCCAATGCTCTTCAGAAACCAAAACGTTTCTTTGGAGCAGCCCGGCAGATTGAGAAAGGCGGTTCACTGACCATTCTTTCAACCGCTTTGATTGATACGGGATCCAAGATGGA
>JAUZOX010000490.1 GCA_030706265.1 Bacteroidota bacterium
ATGTATCAACGCTTTGGAAATCTATATCGTCGTTGGCTGATCCCCCCCGTTTTAAATAAATGCAGTAGATTGATCACGGTTTCCAAATTTGAAAAAGAGAGAATTCGTAACTTCTTCGACTGGCCTGACGATGGACATCTTGTGACTGTTTACAATGGTGTAAACGACTATTTTAAGCCCATAGCCAATGATATGGTATTATCAGACATAAAGAAGAAGTATCGGCTGCCGGATAAATTCTTCTTTTTTCCGGGGAATACCGATCCCAAAAAAAACACGAAAAATGTTTTAAGGGCTTATGCCGGATACATCCGTAAAAACGGGCCAACGCATAAATTGGTAATGATGGATTATAAGCAAGAAGATTTGATCGGCTTGCTCAATGAAATTGATGCCATAGAACTTCTCCATCTGATTCATCTGACCGGATATGTTGTCAATGCAGATCTGCCCGCCATATACAATCAATGTGATTTGTTTCTCTACCCTTCATTGCGTGAGAGCTTCGGTCTGCCGATCCTTGAAGCGATGGCTTGCGGGACTCCGGTCATAACATCCAATACCTCGTCCATGCCCGAAATATCAGGAGGAGCTTCTTTATTGACCAACCCTTATGATCCCAATGAATTGATTTCTGCAATCGAACGATTACTTTCCGATCAAAATTTAAGAGCAGAACTTCGAAATGCAGGCATTTCTCAAGCCGCAAAGTTCTCATGGGAAAAAATGGCCGTCAAGGTGCTTGATATATACAAGGATGTATTAAATCACCCGCTTAATTCACCATCAATATGATTACTGGCAGGGATATCGTGATTACCGGCTTACAATCCTGGGAAGGTGATTTGGGAAGCAACTGCGTAAATATAGCCAGGGAATTTGCTAAAAATAACCGCGTTTTATATGTTAACTACCCACTGAACAGACTGGTAGCCTTTCGTGAAAAAGCCAGCCCATCTGTTCAAAAAAGAATCAATGTCATAAAGGGGAAAGAAGAAGATTTACAGAATGCTTGTTCTAATCTCTGGGTTCTAACGCCAGGATGTATACTTGAATCTATAAGTCAATTAAAACCAAACTTTTTATTTGATTTGATCAATAAAATGAACAATAAAAGGTTTGCTAAACAGATTAAGAGTGCTATTGACAGATTAGGCTTTAAAGATATTATTCTGTTTAATGATAATGACATCTATCGCAGTTTCTATCTGGATGAATTACTCGACCCTTCGATCTATGCCTATTATTTAAGAGACAACATGGTATCTGTTAAATACTGGGCACGCCATGGAGAGCGCATCCAGTCAAAACTCATGAAAAAAACTGACTTGGTTGTTGCAAATTCAACCTACCTGCGTGACATGGGATTAAAGCAAAATCCTCAATCCTATTACGTTGGACAAGGATGTGATTTTACGCTGTATCAGGACAAGGATTCACTGCAGAAGCCCCGGGATATACAAGATATTCCCCACCCCATCATCGGTTACATCGGAGCCGTATGGAGCCTTAGATTAGACATCGATTCCATACGCAATCTTGCAATTAAAAAACCGGAATGGAACATCGTACTGATTGGACCTGAAGATGATATTTTTAAAGCGTCAGATCTTCATCTGTTTAGAAACATCCATTTTATTGGAAAACGCAAACAGGAAGAACTTGCATCTTATCTTAAATATTTTGATGTTGCCATTAATCCTCAATTACTTTCTCCTGAAACCATTGGCAATTACCCCCGGAAAATTGATGAATATCTTGCAATGGGGAAACCTGTCGTAGCACGAAAGACCGACGCCATGGAAATTTTTTCGGAGTATTGTTATCTGGCGGAATCCAACGATGAATTTTTAGCCTTAACGGAGAAGGCACTGGATGAAAACTCAAAAGAGAAGGAATCCAAAAGGAAAGCCTTTGCTTATTCGCACACCTGGGAAAACAGCGTGGCCGAAATTTATAAGGCAATTGAAATGAATACCTCATTTAAAAAGGAAACCCTGAAGGCATAACTACATAAATCAAAGAAATGAACCTCATCGAAAAAATAAAGGCGGCTCCCCGGCTACGAAAGATCGCGTTATGGTTGATCGTTCCCCGAAGTCATCCACGTCCGCGCTTAGGGGTACGGTTGTTTCTAAACCGGTTTTATCATAAAAGAGGCAAAAGAAGTCATATTCGTTTTCGTGCCCGTCTTGACGTTTTTCCCTATCATCTTTTTAATGTGGGATCGAATACCATTATTGAGGATTATGCGGTCATCAACAATGGCGCCGGTGATGTATCCATCGGTGACAATTCTATCATCGGAATAGGAACCGTCATCATTGGTCCGGTTAAGATGGGTAATGGAGCCTACACGGGACAGCATGTTTTCATGGCCGGTTTTAACCATGGATTTATGGATGGCTCCAAAAACTCCAGAAATCAACCCGTGGAAATTAAAGGACAAGGGGTTATCCTTGAAGAAGACGTTTTTATCGGCTCTAATTCGGTAGTCTTGGCGGGAGTGACAATTGGCAAAGGCACTCAAATCGGAGCCGGAAGTGTTGTTTCTCATGATCTGCCGCCTCACTGCATTGCCGCCGGTAATCCGGCAAAGGTCATCAAACAATACAATTTTGAACACAAACAGTGGGAAAGAGTCGATCATAATTAGATATTCCAATTCAGATTTAGATGCTGATTATAAAAATAATATTCTGGCTGCTTGTCTTTATCGTTTTCTATTCATATCTTGGATATGGAATCGTGTTGTTTCTGTTCATCCAATTGAAGCGATTATTAAAAAAGGACAACCAAACCTCATTCATTAAGGGTGAATTACCCGAGGTCACCCTTTTCATTACGGCGTATAATGAAATAGATTTTGTAGAGAAAAAGCTTGAAAATTCTTATAGCCTGGACTATCCAAAAGATAAATTGAAAATAATGTGGGTAACAGATGGTTCGGATGACGGCACTCCCGATTTATTACAAAAATACGGGAATGTCATTGTACTGCATGAAGCGGAAAGAAAAGGAAAGGTTAGTGCAATGAACAGGGGAATTCAA
>JAUZOX010000491.1 GCA_030706265.1 Bacteroidota bacterium
ACTACTTTTACCAAATACAAACAGTTTATTAAAAACTGCTTTGAAATCATGCCACGCCAGGCCCTGCACGCCAAGTCGCTTGGCTTCAAACACCCCATCACAAAAGAATATCTCTTTTTTGACTCCGAACTTGCACCGGATATGCAAATGGTTCTGGATAAATGGGAAAGGTATGTTGCTAACAGAGAGATCGATCCGGAAGGCTAAAGCGCGGAAACGACCAACTTAAAATGAACTGATTCGAATTTTAATTCTAAAAAGCGTATAAAAAGGACAGAGGGGCTGTCGCAGACTTTTGCGACAGTCTCTCTGTCCTTTTTATTTAAATCTTCTTTCCGATATAAAATGCATAACCGTAATACGCTTTGTACTTGTAGTACAATTGAGCTTCATGTCTTTGATTTTCCACCAGTTCTTCGGCCGTTTTATTTCCGGCATACTTTTTCAGAAAAATTTCCTGAACAGGTATTTGTAGTGCATAAAATTGGTCGGTCCAACAGTATTCAGGCAAAACGAAAATGGCAACGGGGATATATCCTGCTTTCTGCATCTGCGCTACTTTATTTGAGATCGTGTCTATTTCCGGATAAGCATCCTGCCAAAACTTTTCTATTTCTAAAGGCCGTTCTTCTGTAAACCACGAGGCCTCTGAAACGGCAATAAAACCTCCGGGCTTTAAGAACTTCCGCCACTCATTTATTCCCCTTTCAAAACCGATATTATAAATTGCGCCCTCACACCAAATCAGGTCTAATTCTTCATCCTGAAAAGGAAGTCTGTCCATCGAACCGACGACACCCTCTATCTTGTCCTGAAGATTCAGCTTTCGAATATTTGAGTTAAGCTTATCTATAAAAGCCGGAAACAAATCGATGGCAGTAATACGGCCCTGTAAATGTTGCGCCAACACAATTGTCTGTCCGCCTGTTCCACATCCGATATCGGCAATGCGTGATTCGTAGGCAATATTATCAATAAAGCTCAATGCCTGAATGGTCACTTCAGGACTACCCGGACCTTGCCTCTCCATGCTTGAAAAATATTCGCAGATTAAATTGAAATCAAAGTCGTGAATTGATTTGTCTTGAGCACTCATGATGGCTAAAATTAAATTATTGAAAGTACGACATATAATTAAATTTCATTGTCCGGCAGCCCCATTTGCCCTTATCACCCCGAAGAGGCTGACCCCATGAGTCAGCTATTTTAAAACGAGACAGGGAATTGCGACTCGGGCATAGCCGGTTAGCTAAGATATAACAAATAAACGATGAAACGAGCATGATCGAAGATAACAAACAACGATGAAAATCTTCCATGCGAGTTCCATCTGACCTATTTAATAAAATTATTTTCAGATGAAAGCATTTGAAATAGTTTAGTGAGGTAAGTCTAAACCTACGACCAGGTCAAGGCAAGAAGAATTGGCAGCTCTTTGAAACTTTATTTTAAATAACCTGTTCATTATTAAGCAAAAAGAATATATCAAGACTTCCCTGGCTCATTCGGATGAAACGAGCATGTTTGAAAAACACAAACGTCAATGAATATCTCACATGCGAGTTCCATCTGACCGATTCAATTCAAATTATTTACGGATGAAACGAGCATGATCAAAGATCACAAACAACGATGAAAATCTTCCATGCGAGTTCCATACGACCTATTTAATCAAATTATTTTCGGATGAAACGAGCATGATTGAAAATCACAAACAACGATGAAGATCTTCCATGTGAGTTCCATACAACCTATTTAATAAAATTATTTTCGGATGAAAAGCTGGCAACAATACCCTTTCTTAAGATTATTCATATTTTTCATGGCGGGCATCATCATCGGAATACACTTTGACATTCTATTTATCCAGGGAATATGGATACTTGCCTTGATCATTCCATTCCTGGTCATCTTTCATTATTTACAGTTGCGGACTTTGCCCTACCACATGCGGCATTTCCAAGGAATGGTTGCCGGTTTTATTGTTCTTTGCCTGGGAGTGGGCGTCACCGGAATTCACAATCACCGGACAGAACCGTTTCATTTTGAAAACAGAGTTGGTTTGGACGGTCTTTACAAAGTCATGATAGAAAGCGTACCGGTCTACAAGCCCAATTCCGTCAGATTTCAAATTAAAGTTCTTTCCGGGATCATCCACCATCGGGAAATACCCTGTAATGGCCGTGTTATGGCGTATTTCCAAAACGACGGCCAATCCCTGAAGCTTCGATATGGCGATCAGCTCATGGCACTGTTAAAAATATATCCGGTTGAACCACCGATGAATCCTCATAGTTTCGATTACAAAAAATATCTCGGTTATCAGGGAATCTATCACAGCACAAACATACGATCCTCAAAATGGGTACTAACCAAACGGGCACAAGGATTTAACATTTACCGATTGGGAACTTTGCTTCAGGAAAAGTTTATCGATCTTTTTAAAACGCACCATCCTGGTCCCAATGAATTATCGGTGGCCTCGGCACTGGTCCTTGGAAATGCCGGTAACATCGAACCCGACCTGATAAATGCCTATACCACAACAGGAGCATTGCATATTTTAAGCGTCTCCGGCTTGCATGTTGGTGTGATCTACCTGGTTTTGTCGGCATTGCTCATCTCATTGAAAAGAAAGACATCCACCAGGATAATCCGGGGGATCATACTACTCTCGGTCGTTTGGTTTTATGCTTTGATAACGGGCCTCTCCCCTGCCGTACTCAGGTCGGCTGCGATGCTCAGTTTCATCATTGTAGGTGAATGTGGCGAGAGAGACCCAGACACAATCAACACGCTGGCAGCCTCTGCATTTATCCTGCTAGTGATCGATCCGTTCCAGCTGTCCAACATCGGTTTTCAACTCTCCTATCTTTCTGTCGCCGGCATAGTGCTCATCGAGCCGCTCATTCATCAGCTGTGGAAACCGGGTTTTAAAATCGCAGAGTTAATCTGGGGGCTTACCACCGTTTCAATTGCAGCGCAGATTGCTTCGAGTCCACTTTCCATCTTTTACTTTCACCAATTTCCAAACTACTTTATCATCACCAA
>JAUZOX010000492.1 GCA_030706265.1 Bacteroidota bacterium
ATGGCTGTCGCTTGATAAAAACAAATCTTTGCTGGGTGGCAAAATAAGATGGAGCCGTATGTTTAGAAGCGTAAAATAGTTTGTATCTTTGAGATATACAAAAAACACGCCCATGAAAAAATTAGTAAACGGCTTTTCACTGTTTTTAATAGTGATGTTATTTCAAGTTCCCCTGGCCAGCGCCCAGAAGAAACCATTTACCGGGACGATTGTCTATGATGTTAAAGCAGAAGGAGATATTCCTGATCAAGCAAAACCCATGATGCCAACCGAAATGATATTGAAGGTGACACCCGGAAAGCAATCAATAACAATGAATTCTGGTATGATGGAACAAAAAACCATCGTCGATGCAGCTACTTCGGAAACCAAATCGATGATGAATGTCATGGGTCAAAAATTAGTCATCAAGATCTCGGCAGCCCAGATTAAAGAGCAGAGATCGAAAGATGGTGAAACCAGTCAGGTTAAAATTCTACCCGAAACCAAGACAATTGCAGGATATCTTTGCAAGAAAGCGGTTATCACTAAAAAGGTAAAAGATGGCGCTGATGTTACAATGGAGGTATATTTTACCGATGACATCGATGTTTCCAAATTTAATTTTTCCAATGTGTTTCCTGAAATCAACGGTCTTCCCTTGGAATATACCGCCAAGAATGGTCCGGTGACCTTTATAATGACGGCGCGCAGCATTAAGAAAGAAAGCATACCAGATTCAGAGTTTACAGTTGGATCAGATTATAAACAAGTTACGACAGAGGAGCTCCGAACCATGTTTGGGGGCGGAGGACAGTAATGTCAGCACTTATGCTATTTATCAACAACCTCCCAGACCGGGAGGTTGTTTTGTTTTTATGAATTGTTAATATCTTTAACCATTTCCATGTGAAACTGAACTAATTAATTCATCAATAAATTATTACCTTTGTCTGTTAAAATAATATGATCCGGTTAATGGCAAATTCAATTAAAAGCAGTACTTCTAAAAAAAATACCTTAAAAAACGAGCTTGCCCAGCCTAAGCCTGCACCCAAAGCAAAGACCAAACGGAAGACCAAGCCCGCTTCAAGGACAAATTTTTTCAAGGATGACAGAGTTCACAAGATAGCAGGCATGTTCCTGTTGCTTTTAGGAGTTTATCTTTCTTTGGCCATTATTAGTTATGTTGTCAATTATTTTTCGTTCGCTTCTGATGATTCGTTTACCAATCAGGCTACGGTTCATAAAATATTCTTCAATTCAACCGGTGAAATTCATAACTGGATGGGCAAGATGGGGGCATATATCAGTGACGTCCTCGTAAATAAATGGTTTGGAATTTCTTCGCTTCTCATTAGCATATTTATCATTTCGACAGGACTAAGGCTGCTCAAATACAGGAACATCCTGTTAATGCAAGTTTTCTGGTACTCCGTGTTTTGCCTTTTATGGACTTCTATCACTTTTGGTTTTGTATTTCAATTCTTTTCAGAATTACTCATTCTGGGTGGATCAATCGGTTATCAAACTACCCTATGGCTGCAAGGCATATTTGGAAAACCCGGACTGGGCATCATCCTTTTCTTTTCGCTGATGAGTTTTCTGGTGCTGGTTTATAATATCAATATCCACTTCAACAAGAAAAGGAATCTGCAACCCGATACCATTGTAGACGAGGAAACCGGAGAAATCATCGCCGTTTCAAATGCAAGGTCTCAATCCAGAAATAGCTTGAAAGAAGATAAATATAACACGGCAGAATTTGCAGTGCAAGAAGAAGAGGATGAACGTGATCAGGATATTCCGGATGACGAATATGAGCCACCCGTTCTAAAAAAAGCGATCAATCAACCTACAACCGATTATGAAATCAATGTAAACGATATCCCTTTTATGCACGACGCAGAGGAGAAAAAACAAGACGTGCCATTGAATTCAGATCGCATTGTTGAATTAACGATAGAAAATCAACCTGTGTTGCCTATTAAGCCGGAGCCCGTCAAGCCCATTTCGACCAAAGATCACTTTACAATCGATGAGCCCTTTGATCCGACGCTCGAATTGTCTGACTATAAGTTACCGCCCCTTGATCTGATGAACGAATACGGAGGCAGGAGTAAAGTTCAGCGCGAAGAAATTGAAGCAAACAGCCAACGTATTGTCGAAACGCTCCGAAATTATGCAATCGAAATTGAAAAAATAAAGGCAACTGTAGGTCCTGCTGTAACACTCTATGAAATCATTCCGGCTCCCGGCGTGCGTATTTCCAAAATCAAAAATCTTGAAGATGATATTGCACTGAGTCTTTCGGCATTAGGCATCCGCATCATCGCCCCCATCCCCGGTAAGGGTACGATTGGGATTGAAGTGCCGAACCAAAAACCGGATATTGTCTCGATGAAATCCATCTTAGATACCGATGCATTTCAAAATTCAAAATATGAGCTTCCATTTGGGATGGGCAAGAATATTGCCAACGAAGCCTTCATCGCCGATCTGACCAAGATGCCCCATATTCTGATGGCAGGTGCAACGGGGCAAGGTAAATCGGTCGGCCTGAATGCCATCATCACCTCCTTGCTGTATAAAAAGCATCCTTCTGAACTTAAATTTGTAATGATAGACCCCAAAAAGGTTGAGTTAACGCTATTTTCAAAAATAGAACGCCATTTCCTGGCAAAACTACCTGATTGCGAAGAAGCTATCATTACCGATACCCGGGTTGTGGTCCGCACGCTTAACTCGCTCTGCATCGAGATGGATAACCGTTACGACCTGATGAAAGATGCGCTGGTCCGAAACATCAAGGAGTACAATGATAAATTTAAGGCCAGGAAGCTGAATCCTTTACACGGACACCGTTTTTTACCTTATATCGTCGTGGTGATTGATGAGTTTGCCGATTTGATAATGACAGCCGGCAAAGAGGTCGAATTACCCTTGACGCGCCTTGCCCAGCTGGCACGTGCCATCGGCATTCACCTGATCATAGCAACGCAACGCCCTTCTGTAAATATCATTACCGGTTCTATCAAGGCTAACTTCCCGGCACGGATTGCATTCCGTGTC
>JAUZOX010000493.1 GCA_030706265.1 Bacteroidota bacterium
GGCTATTTTTTCAGCCTTGTCGGTTCCTTTGTATTCAGGGGTTATCTGTTCGAATAATTGCATCGCCTTGTTATACGAGGCCTTATTAAACAGGCTAACCGCTGTTTCATATTTAAGTTGATTGTTGTTGCTCTTTAACAGCTTTTGGAAATCACCGCAAGCCGAAAAGAGGAGCATAGAAGCGAATAGCGATAGCAGGAATATACGTTTAAACATTTTGCAAAATTATAACATTTAGGGCAAATTTAAAATGTTTTAACTCAATCTGAAATCCGAATTATATAAATTGAGAAATTTTAACAAACAGGTCAATAAAAACATTCCTAAGCTGAATCATTATCGAGTTCTAACTCATCTTGTTAAACACAAAACATTTTTATCCTTTTAACCATATCTTTTTCACACAAACAGCAGTGGACTCCGAAATGTTCACCTGTTTTATGATGCTAAATTACAATAAAATCCCATTGGATGAAATTATTATGCCCATAAAGGTTTATTTCTGGTAATAATTTAGTGTCAATCCGAAACAAAATTTATAAGTTTGCACCTTAAATGTCGAAAACTTAAAAAAATTATACTGTGGATATTTTTGAAAAACGTCTCTCTAACCTTGGCCCCTTGGGCATACACGCAGACGCCACCGATGGTTATTTCATGTTCCCCAAGCTTGAGGGTGAAATAGGTAGCAGAATGAAATTCAGAGGAAAAGAATGCCTGATTTGGAGCCTGAACAATTATTTGGGCCTGGCAAACCATCCTGAAGTTCGCCAGGTCGATGCGGAAGCAGCTGCCCGATGGGGACTGGCTGCACCGATGGGTGCCCGTATGATGTCGGGACAGACCGTTTACCATGAGCAGCTCGAACGCGAACTGGCAGCCTTTGTTTACAAGGAATCCGCTTATCTGCTCAATTTCGGTTACCAGGGAATGGTATCCATCATAGATCAAATGGTTGACCGCAACGATGTCATTGTTTACGATTCCGACGCCCATGCATGCATCATCGACGGCATGCGGCTCCACATCGGCAAGCGTTTTGTTTATCCGCACAACAACATGGAGAAGCTGCGTGTGCAACTGGAGCGTGCATCTAAGTTGACCCAGCAAACCGGTGGCGGCATCCTGGTCATTACCGAAGGAGTATACGGAATGTCGGGTAACCTGGGTAACCTGAAAGAGATCGTCGAGCTCAAAAAAGAATTTGATTTCCGCCTGCTGGTCGATGATGCACACGGCTTTGGAACAATGGGACCCAATGGACGCGGCTCGCATGAAAACATGAACGTCGTCGACGGTGTAGACCTTTACTTTGCCACATTTGCAAAGGCCATGGCCAGCATAGGTGCCTTTGTTGCCGGTAATGCCGACATCATCAAGTATCTGCGTTTTACCCTGCGTTCACAAATCTATGCCAAATCGCTGCCCATGCCCTTTGTCATCGGCGCTCTGAAACGGCTTGACATGATCCGTAGCCGTCCCGAGTTCCGCGAAAAGCTTTGGACCATAGTACATGCCCTTCAGAAAGGGTTGAGGGAAGACGGTTTCAATATCGGTACGACCCAATCTCCGGTAACCCCCGTATTGTTTAATGGCGATATTCCGGAAGCTACACAGCTCACCTACGACCTGCGCGAAAACTATAGTATTTTCTGTTCGATCGTAACCTATCCCGTAGTGCCAAAGGGTGTGCTGATGCTGCGCCTGATCCCCACCGCTGCCCATACCCTGGATGATGTAACATATACGATCAAGGCATTTAAAGAAATCAGCGTTAAACTTGCTTCCGGAAAGTATAATACGCATGTTATGGCTGACATCAGCAAATAACAAATCACATTGATCTCTATAAAAAAGGGTGTTTCAAAACGAGACGCCCTTTTTTGATTTGCGAGATACCCTCCTCGCTGCGTCATGGGTTTTGGGGAAGCATTTTTCTTTGACCGCATCAAATATTTTCTTCAAAAGAATAAATCCGATGCAGGTATGATCTTTGCAGCCTTATGAGCGGAATAAAATCATTTACACTCTTTTACACAGTTAACGATATGTGCCTTTAATCATCAGGACAATTTTTACACCGGCTATATAGTACCTTTAACCCCGTCGGGTTCAGACTCAAAGTATACGAATCGCAAAAATTGAGTCTGCGATTATCTTTCAAACTTACATGATAATCTGACGCATACTCCCACCGAATAAAACTCAAGACCACCACCAATATCATTGTTGACACCAAACTCAAAGCTCAAAGTGTCTCTTGCGGGCGGCAATAACCGGTAAACAGCCTTGGATTACCCCAATTCCCTCCTTCTACATCCCTTTATGGCAGGAGATATTGGGGGCAAACTGGTATTTAACTGGTACCTACGCCCTATTTGGTAAGTAATTACTCCCTCGCTTGGGAACCAGTTAAATAGTGAGCAGTTACCAGCTAAATACCGGTCAAATACCAGTTAGTGTAGAAATAAAGGAGAATAAAAGGGGAATAGTATTCTGATAACATGCCGGTTAACCTGAGAAATTATTTTAAAGAATGGAAACTGAAAAGTCCATGGAAAACCGTCCCGAAACAAGAGGTAACCTTCCCAGACCCTAAGCCTTTTCAATGACCAATCGATGCACAACCAATGCCATTAACCCTGAGCATATCCGGGACATATCCGGTTGTAACCCGGTGTTAATCCGATAGCCGTAACCGAATATGCAACGGATATGCATGGGATATGCTCCGGACATGCTTTGCCTTCAGGGCTGATGTCAGGCACCGGAAAAGCTTGTAAAAGGCAAAGGGTATGAGAACCTTATCTATAAACAATCCTGTTTTTTGATGATCATTGAAAACATTTTAAAATGCCGCACGGCAATAATGCCCAATAAAAAACAGGCCTTTTAGATACCAAAAGGCCTGTTTTCATGAAATTGCCCAATGCCGGCTACCCGGCATGACAATCCTGTTATTCTGCCCGCAATGCGGTTATTTTTTCGCTGATGAGATTGTAGACTTCATCTTTGACCGAAACCAACGGGAGGCGCAATATATTATCA
>JAUZOX010000494.1 GCA_030706265.1 Bacteroidota bacterium
GTTCGTCACTGCAAAATAGTCAAACTAACACTACTGATCAATGAAAAGAATAGCCCCTTCAGAACTCATCGTTAATCCCGATGGGAGTATATATCATTTACATTTACATCCAGAGCAATTGGCCGACACAGTTTTGGTTGTCGGGGACCCCGGACGGGTGCCCGAGGTATCGAAACATTTTGACCGCATAGACCACAAAGTATCGAATCGTGAAATGGTTACCAATACAGGGTGGATTGGCACGAAACACCTCACGGTCCTTTCCTCAGGTATGGGAACAGATAATATAGACATCGTCATGAACGAACTCGATGCCCTGGTGAATATTGATTTAAAAGAGCGGACCGTCAATGAGAACCACAAACAACTAACAATAATCCGGGTCGGTACTTCGGGCGGACTCCATCCCGATATTCCGACCGACAGTATGGTTGCCTCATCCTATGGAATCGGGCTGGACGGCTTGCTTTATTTTTATTCCGACTATGCGGAAGTGATTGATGAGGGTATGACCCGCGCATTTATCGATCACACCGCCTGGCCTGAAAACTTACCCCGCCCTTACGCTGTGGCAGCCGACCCGGCGTTGCTGAACCTGGTTGGCAAGGATATTTTTACGGCCATAACCTGTACCTCTCCCGGATTTTATGCTCCGCAGGGCCGCCAGTTGCGGTTGAAGCCTACATTGGAAAATATCAGCGGCATACTCTCCTCTTTCAAATACCAGGAGAGAACCATCGGAAATTTTGAAATGGAGACGTCTGCATTGTACGGATTAGGGCGCTTATTAGGCCATCGCACATTAACGGTCTGTACCATAGTCGCCAACAGGTACCGTAAGGAGTTTTCGCAGAATTATAAGGCTTCCATTGAGCGTTTAATTGTGCATGTGCTGGATCGGGTTAGCCGTTAATGCGGATTGCATTTCAAGCCTTTTATTCTTTTGGTTTTAAATAATAATGAACATCATTTTATAAGTTACCGGTTATGAGCTTGTTGGGGTGTTGATATTATAGGTGAAAAACAAATTGTTCCTATCGTAATTTAGATTATTTTTAAAAACAATCAGGAGGTTGCGCTATGGCTAAAAATGAAAAAAAGGAAATTTCAAATTTAATGGAATTGCTTGATGAGCAGGATGAATCATTATTCGCCCGGATTTTTGAAAAAATACTATCCTATGGCCTGGCGGCGATTCCCTATCTGGAAATCGCCCGGGAGAAATCCCTTGACGACCTGGTTCATTCGCGTATCCGGAATCTGGTCAGCAGGATAAAGGTGCAAAATCTTTTCAGCGAGTTGCACAACTGGGCCATCATGGATTCGGATGATTTACTGAAAGGGTATTACATCGTAAGCAAATATCAGTTCCCGGATCTGGAAGAGGAGCGGGTAATGGCCAAAGTCGAATCGTTGAAAAAGGAAGTTTGGCTCGAACTCAAAAAAGGAATGACGCCATTCGAAGAACTTAAAGTGATGAGCAAGGTGTTCTTCGAAATTAAGAAAATGTGGATCAATCCGAACCTGGATGCGATGCCCGACAGCTTATGCCTTAATGCCGTGCTGAATAGCGGAAAGGGTTACACACAGGCCTTGAGTGTGTTATATACCGGCATAGCGCAAAGATTGGGGATACCCATTTATGGGGTTAGAAGGCCCGAGTCATTTTTACTGGCTTATGTCTATTCTGCCAATCCGCATGAGCGTGATATGTATAAAGACGTGCAGTTTTACCTGAACCCTTTTTATGTGGGATTTTTTTCTTCCATTGATGAAGTCGAGAGGGATCTGAAAAATGATTTTCCCGGGGAATTTGAAAAATATAAAGGGGCCTGCACTAACACGGAATTAATAGCCCAGCTTTTGAATTCGATGGTCTGTCCCTTTTACAATCAAAGCCGGGAGGATAAAGTGGATGATATCGATATGCTTATCAAGGCGCTAAACGTAGATTAAAGGAGCGGTGCCTGCCTATCGGCAATCCGGCAGGGTTCCAATTTTTCAGGCGATTACAAATTATTGCTGCAACAAGGCTATTGCAGATTCAGCCGTTTGTTACGTTCAACCCTGTTAAGGACAATCTTTTAAGGCCGAGTAAGTGTTGTCGATATTTTGCTGTATGTATTTTGCCGTATCCATTACCCCGCCGTTGATCTTTTGGGCTTCCGCCATCCGTTTGTAGCTGAGTATCCAATCGGTTGCATTGTAGGTCTCCTTAATGGCAAATTCAATACCCGCAACCAGCGGCATTCTTTTTTCAACCCATTTTCCCCAGATGCCATTCGATGCCACAATCTTGGATATATCGAGCAGCGTATTTAATTTCGACGATTCCGGTTCAAAGTACTTTTTCATCATGGGATCCTCCAGTATGCCCGACACGTCTTTGTTCGACTCGGACAGTTCACCGATTAAACTGCTCAGCCCATCCTTCATAAAGGTATTCCAGTCTTTTAAATTGCTTAAGAAATCTGCTGTTTGACCCCGGGCGGAGATTTTGCGCAGCTGGGCGATTTCATTTTGAATTTTCGTAACATCGATACCTTCACCCATCATTTGATTTACATTGTTGTCAAGGACCATTTGATACTTATCGGCTATCTCACCCCTGTTTTTTAACGCGTCCAGTATCGCGCCGATAAAATAATCGATTCCGTCTTTGGCTGCATTGACCAAAGCATTTCGATTTTGTGCCTCCCAGATATCCAATTGGGAGTTCGACAGCAAAATGGTCTTTTGAAACTCCGATCTTTGCCGGGTATAAGCATTCAATAAACCTTTGAGTTTGATGCAATCGGGCTTTTGGATAATCGGTTCGCCGTTTTCCTTTGCCTCATCTTTTCTTAAAAGGGTCACGATATTCAAGCTGTCCGACTTGATTTGAGCTGCCACATATTGTTTTGATTGTCGCAGATCGACCACATCGGGGTTGTTTTCAGGTTCGACCAGTGTTTGAATATCTGTCATGGGCATGGTGTCACCAAAAAAGCCTGTGGCTTGATGTTGTGATGATGAGTCGGCAACCGGGATCTTTATCCCTCTCTCGAA
>JAUZOX010000495.1 GCA_030706265.1 Bacteroidota bacterium
CAACTACAGTGATGAATGGAAAGATGAAGCCAAAAAACGTGGCCTTGACTGTGAAGCATGTGTGCCGATTATGTATGACGCTAACCTGACTAAACAATCAATGGATATGTTTATACGCACCAAGGTATATACTGAACGAGAAATGGAAAGTCGTACCGAGGTTCGTTGGGATCTTTATACGAAGAAGGTTCAGATCGAGTCACGCGTTCTTGCTGACCTTTCAATGAACCATATTCTTCCTATTGTTTTGGAATACCAAACCATGCTGATCAGCAATGTTCAGGGGATGAAGAACCTGTTTGGTGCCGATGAGTTCAAAAAACTTGCAGCCCGCCGTATTGAACTGATTTCAGAAATCTCCAAACGGGTTGATATCATCGAGAAAAAGGTAAACGAAATGGTTGAGGCTCGTAAAGTGGCTAACTTGATTGAGTCAGACCGTGAAAAAGCCTTGTCATATGCTACCACCATATTTCCGTTCTTTGATGAGATCCGTTATCATATCGATAAGCTCGAACTGATTGTTGATAATGAAAAATGGCCTCTGCCGAAGTATCGTGAGCTTTTATTTATCCGATAGGTTTTAAAAAAGCAAACACAAACATAATCACGGTTGAAACCCTTCCGATGTAATTGAAAGATTACAGAGGAAGGGTTTTCCTTTTTTTACGGATCAGTCGGAAAACTTGGGGTTAGATATAAGTATGAATAGTTTTAATCGATAATGAAAAAACTGACTTTACCAGCTTTTCCGACTAAACTCTGGTTTTTTAGAAATGGGCTGACTGAGCTTAGAAAGGTGTTGTTCAGTCAAATTCAATCGATATTTTTTCAACAGATTCAAAGTTTTTATAAAATTGTGTTATTTTTGTAAAGTGTTTGGGAGATGGGGCTTATGTTAAAAGAATCATAAGAAAATTCCACTCCTCTGGAAAAATGCTCCAAATCTTCCCCTACGCAGCAGGTAAGAAGGATAATTGAAAAAAAATTGACACATAGTTGAAAGATTCCAAATGGATACTCTAGGGGTATCCATAAAGTATCCATAAAGTATCCATTAAGTATCCATAAAGTATCCTTTAAATCTAAATTTTACCACCCTTTAACCATCTAATTCGGATACTTTTTAAGCCTGCTTTTTTCTTGCCTTCATAATTACATTGGGTGGTGTAAAAAATGGGACAGGAAAGCATACCCAGGGCATCGCAAAAAATATGCCAGTCAGAAATATAGTTGAAGCATACAAATGACGGAATGGCCCCAAAAGTATTTGCATGTCAGATTGTTAGTTATTCAGCACAAGCACATTATCTAAACATTTTCAATTACCATGGTCAAAGGAGAACCGCTTCTTCTGTGGAATTTTTCTATATTACGTCCAGACTTTTGGGGAATGGCTTGAAAAAGGGCGTTTCTTCCGTTACCGATTAAAACTTAGATGCCGCTGCCCCAGCTTTTCCGGCTGAGTCGTTGCCGGGCCATATGGAATCATGGGGAGGGTTGAGCGATAACCTTCCGGAAAAGCTAATCCGGTTATTAACCGGGAAAGGAATCTCTGCCGGGGCTGCTAATTTTCATTATGCTTTATGGGCGTTTGGGTATCCGTTATCACATTGCCCGAAACGGTGTTGTTGAATGGGGCAATATCCTGCATGGTTCGGGAAGGATATTTTTGGGTGTCAAACTTTCCGGTCCAGTCCGCATTCTTGCTGTCACCGATTAAAATACCCGTTGTGGCCCCGGTTATGTGGTTGTTGCATACGATGCAATCACTGGCGGCAACGTAAAAACCGGTTTCGATTTTGCCTTTGGCCATTCCATACATCAATCTGATCGCCGTCCGGAGTCCCGATAAGGTATTGTTGGTTATGGTATGATGTGTTCCGTTGACCCGGATGCCGCCTTTTCCTCCTTTAAAAGTATTGCTGTCGATCAAACAATCGTGTCCGCCCCGCATGACGAGTTCTCCCTCACAATCTTCGAAATAGTTGCCGATATATTTATTCCCTGAACTCTTATTGCTGATCACTTCGGCTTCACCGTTGCAACGGATAAAACGATTGCAGCACACCACCGCCATGGGATATTTTGTCCCCAGCAACACCGGTTCTTGTCCGACCTGCACACATTCTCCGCCGTTAAAAACCTTCCAGTTTACCCGTTCTTTATCTTTAAACTCGTTGTGATCTATCATGGAATATAGCGGGACTGCATCCTCTGTGACCTTAACCTGCAACTCCTGATTGTTGATGTTCCCGATAAAACGGCAATGGTCCACACGGCTGTGTTCCGCTTTGCCCGAAATGACAACAATGGGCATAAACTGGGCCAGGACCCTGTTTTTGGTAAAGGTACAATCCGTTATCCTGCAATATCGGGATGCTTTTAATTCGATCAGAATGCCGGTGCCGCCTTTGGCCTTCATGACATTACAACCCATAAACGTCAAACCCGCTATTTCGGTATGGCTTCCGGTCAACTGGAAAACGGGTTTTTGAACATCTCCCGTGAAAACGACCTTCCCTGTAGTCTCGGCCCGGATGATTACAGGCTTTTGGAGTGTCCCATGCGTATTCACGGCCAATTCCCAATTGGTGTAACTGCCGTTGGTAATTACGATTTCATCTCCCGGTGATACCTGAAAGGCCGCTTTATTAAACGCATCCGGGTTGGCAACTTTATAAACTTTGCCTGAAACACTTGTGATGGTCAATAATAACAGGCAGACTAAACGTAATTGATTATTCATACGTCAATAATTTGTATTAAATAGGTCGTATGTAACTCGCATGGAAGATTTCATCGGTGATTGTGTTTTAAAACATGCTCGGTTCATAAAGACATTTTATTTTCAGGTGTATGAAAGGAATTACATGATTTTTATCAATGAAATCATTGCAAAAATAATCATAATAGACTGACTGTAACAGACAGCCGGTTTTTTCCATATCCGGATTTTGAAAATAAATAAAGGCGAAACCCCAAAGCTATTCACGTCATAAAGCTGCATGGGCAACCGCAACAATATGTTAGAATTGCTTTAG
>JAUZOX010000496.1 GCA_030706265.1 Bacteroidota bacterium
AGAATGGCTTCGTCTTTTTTAACCCCTTTCTCGATGATGGCATCGACATCGGCTTTAAAGTCAACCAGCTGATCGGCAAGAGCAGCATTGAGCGTAATCATTGCAGATGCACAGTTTGCGGATGAACCGACTGCACGGAACTCAAAACGGTTTCCGGTAAATGCAAACGGAGAAGTACGGTTGCGGTCGGTATTATCCAACAGTATTTCGGGGATCTTTCCGATATCCAGTTTGATGGCGGTCTTTTCATCGGGCGACATCTTTTGGTCTGAAACCCTGTTTTCGATCTCATCCAGCATTTGGGTCAGTTTAGTACCCAGGAATGCGGAGATGATGGCAGGAGGGGCTTCGTTGGCGCCAAGACGATGTTGGTTTGCTGATGAAGCAATCGAGGCCTTCAGCAGGGCGTTGTGCTTATATACTGCGGTCAGCGTATTGATCAGGAAGATAAGGAACTGCATATTCGACTTTGGAGTCTTACCGGGAGAAAGCAGGTTAACACCGGTGTTGGTAGCAACAGACCAGTTGTTGTGCTTTCCTGAACCATTGATTCCTCCAAATGGTTTCTCATGGAAGAGAACCTTAAAGTTATGACGGCGGGCAATAATACGCATCACAATCATGATAAGCAAGTTGTGATCAACAGCCAGATTGGTTTCTTCATAAACCGGGGCCAGTTCGTATTGATTGGGGGCCACTTCGTTATGGCGAGTCTTAACGGGTATTCCCAGCTTGTAGGCTTCGAATTCGAGATCCTGCATGAAAGCGAGAACACGACGTGGAATCTGACCGAAATACTGATCTTCCAATTGTTGGTTCTTTGCAGATGCATGTCCCATCAGGGTACGTTCTGTCAGAACAAGGTCAGGGCGCGCATTGTAAACGGCTTCGTCAACCAAGAAATATTCCTGTTCCCAGCCCAGGTTGCTGTTGACTTTGGTAACGTCTTTATCAAAATACTGGCAAACATCGGTTGCCGCTTTATCCAAAGCATGGAGTGCCTTTAAGAGTGGGGTCTTGTAATCAAGGGCTTCACCGGTATAGGAGATAAAGATGGTAGGAATAATCAAAGTGTCTTCCAGGATAAATGCGGGTGAAGATGGATCCCATGCCGTATAACCCCGGGCTTCAAAAGTATTGCGGATACCCCCACTCGGGAAACTCGATGCATCGGGTTCTTGCTGAACCAAGAGCTTTCCGGAGAATGTTTCTATTGCACTTCCTTTTGAAGGTTCTGCAAAAGCATCATGCTTTTCAGCCGTTCCTTCAGTCAAAGGTTGAAACCAGTGTGTGTAGTGGGTTGCCCCCATACTCATCGCCCAAACTTTCATTCCCTGTGCGATCTGGTCTGCAATTTTCAGGTTAATCCGGTTTCCGTTGTCAATAGCATCCACTACTGCCATAAATGCATCCTTTGACAAGAATTTTTCCATTTTATGCCTGTCAAATACATTTATTCCAAAATAATCAGAAACCTTTTCTCCGGGAGCCTTAACCTCAACCGGTTTTCTCTTTAGTGTTTCTTCCAGTGCTTTAAATCTCAAAGTTGCCATAACCTTATTTTTGATTTGTAAGTTGTCGAAACAAAAGTAATACATTTTTGACGACACCCCCTGTTTTTTTTCATGATTTTTATATTTTTTACATTTTTTTTAATAATAAAACGAAATTTTAACCCTTTTTCCATTTATTTTTTCAAAATCCTGAACTCAATCCGATTTTTAGATCAACCGGGATGCACAATCATGAATGGATGATACAGGGATAGGGATGTTGAAGGAAATTATAGCATGAAAGGCAGTCTTGCCTTCGATTATTAAGGCTGGTTCTGATTATCATACGGCCTAAGTAAACAAATGAGGAGGATTTCAGGTTTTATAGGCTTAAAAATAAAGCTATGGAAACAAGTAAAGCTATCCCGGCATCATTCAGTGAAGCCGATTCGCAGAGGCTGATGCGGGAAATGATCAATATATCCCGTGAACGGATAAGTTCACATGGGATCCTGTTTATACTTTGGGGATGGATCAATTTTGTAAATTTCTTTGCAGAATACCTGTCGGGGATCATCACCTTTAATTACCAGCTGATACAAATCGAACGTTCCGCACGCATTGTACTGCCCATATTGGGATTGATCTTCACGGTCATATATGCAATCCTGCATCTTGAAAAGGTGAATACCTATATCAATGTGACCCTGCGGTATGTCTGGATCTCCGTGTTTATGTGCCTGGTTTTAACCAACATCATCCAATTCAACGTCCTGCGTCAGATCTATTTCAATCTGCAGCATCCCATATTCATGTTATTCATTGCATTCGCAATTGTGGTATCCGGAGGCATTCTCCGGCACCGGATCATCTTAGCGGGAGGCATCCTGTTTGCCCTGCTAGCCCTGATCAGCTCCATGGTTGACATGCAGGTGCAGATGCTCATCGAATCGATCGGCTGGTTGATAGCCTTCATTATTCCCGGACATATCACCTATGCCAAAAGGAGAAAACAAAGCAAGGATTGATATTAAAACTTCACTGCGTGCTGTTTTATAACTATATTTAGCACCTCATGCCATCATTATGATCCGGTACTAACCCTTGAAAAAGATTTATGCACCGAGCATTTATGCAAGTTCCATACGACCGATTTAATAAACATCATATACGAATGAAAACAGCCCTTCCTTTTATTGTCTTTTTAGTCTTGTCCTCACTTTTATATGGGCAAACCAATTTTCAAAAACTGAAATCTGAATACGATAGCCTTATAAAGTCCACAAATTACGGACACAATCCTTTAGCCGGAAAATATTATACCATACGGGGATTTAAAATGTATTGCGAAGTCTATGGAACCGGTGAGCCCTTGCTGATGATACATGGTAATGGTGGCAGCATACACGACTTTGTCAAACAAATCCCATACTTTTCAAAGCGATATAAAGTCGTTGTTGCCGACAGCCGTGCTCAGGGCAAGTCAGTGGACAAAAACGATTCGCTCACCTATGAGATGATGGCGGACGACTACGCCGCATTATTAAATGC
>JAUZOX010000497.1 GCA_030706265.1 Bacteroidota bacterium
CCGCATTACGAAAGAAAGGAGAAAGACGGCAAGAGTAAAAAGCAACAATGCGGGTAAAAACCGGGCACCGGGATGAATCCGGATCAACTTAAGCGCAAGTATCATTTCGGCTATTGCTACAAACCCCTGAGTGATTACCCCGGCCCAGGCAGCACCGATGACTTTATAAAGCGGGATGAGCCAAAGGTTCAGCCCCACGTTCAATAACAATGCCGTAATCATCAACTTGTTTTGCAGTTGAACCGAGCCATTGGCCGTGAGCAATGTTCCGAAAACATACAGAAGCGTATTGGCTACAAACGAGAACATCAGGATACCGAATACCGCTGCAGATTGCTGAATGTGACTAACATACAGCAGATCCATTATCAGGCTGCTATAAAACAAAGATATTGAAGCGGTCATGACTGCCAATGGAACAAGCAACGCTAATGAAACTCTGACGATCTGGCTGACATCGGATCTATCGGCCAACATTTTGGAGAAGAGGGGCAACAACAGAACTGAAAAAAGGTAGGGAATATTGTTAGCGGCATCCAACAGGCGATAGCCATTGGCATAAATGGCAACCTGTTTGTCACCGTCAGGTAACATTCGCTCAAGCATTACCGTATCCAGCCTGGAGAAAAACATCATCAGCAATACCAACATGGCATAAGGCAATCCCTGTTTGATAATGGAGATACTGAATCGGGGCGAAAAATTAAACCTGAAACCGGCCGAATGATGCAGCACCACAAAAAAAGCCGATAAGGCCGTCAGGCAATAAGCGACAAGTTGTGCGTAAACAAACCATTCAATCCTGAACACTCCCTCTGCCGGGTGGCCCCAAATGAGCACTGAGCATATCCCGATCATCAGTAACTTGTCCATCACCGAAAAGAGGCTTTCTGTCTTAAAAAGCATCAGCGCAGATATGTTTGAACGCAAATAGAGAATCAGGGATGATAAAAACTGCACCGCCCCCAAAAGCAAAAGTAAGTGCATCTGCCTGCTGTCGAACCCAATCATTATGCCGGCAAACAGGACCACAATCATATAAATAACAGCCAGCACCAGCTTCACAGCAAGCATGCCTGAAAAATGCTCCCGCAGCAGATCATTATTCTGCGATATTTGTCTGTTATTGAAACTGGTAATACCAAAGTCGAGCAGAATGGAAAACAGAAAACTGAAGTTTAGGATAGTATAGTAGAAGCCATAATCGGTCCCGGTTATGTTTTGAACCGTACGGTCTATTCCAAATATCCATACCGGCTTTATCAACAGGTTCAGCGTAAGCAACAAACCGAGTCCCGAAAGAAATTTCTTGAGCATAATGGTTATTTATGAGTTACTACACTTTCCAATGCTGATTTTTTCTACCTGAATGAGTTTTAAGCATGCCCGTGCGTTAAAAACGCATACATTTGTATATGTTAAATGTACACTGTTTTTTTACATTTGTCCTGATAAAGTTAACATAACCGTTATAATTAACCTTGAGAATTGCGGTCAATACAAGGCTACTCATTAAAAATAAGCTCGAAGGCATCGGGGGCTTTACCTTTGAGACCCTAAGCCGTATCGTGAAGCAGCATCCTGAACACACTTTCTATTTTATTTTTGACCGCCCTTATGATGCTGCATTTGTCTTTGCCCCAAATGTAAACCCCATCGTGGCTTTTCCACAGGCACGCCATCCCCTCTTATATTTCATCTGGTTTGAACTGATCATACCCCGTATACTCAGGAGGATCAAAGCGGACCTGTTCCTTTCGCCCGACGGCTATCTTTCGCTAAGGAGCATGGTTAAACAGGTTGTCGTGATGCATGATCTCAACTTCGAACACTATCCCCATGACCTTCCATTTGCCGAACGATGTTACTACCGGACCTTTTTCCACCGATATGCACAAAAGGCAGCCCGGATTGCAACCGTAAGTGAGTTTTCGAAAATGGACATCATGAATTCATACCATATTGATGATGAGAAAATCGATACGGTATTCAATGGTGCAAACGAGCTCTTCCAGCCTGTACCAGAAACGGAAAGAGAACAAACCCGGGGAAAATATGCCCGGGGAAATGAATATTTTATTTGCGTCGGATCGGTACATCCCCGTAAAAACATTGTCAACCTACTCAAAGCGTTTGAACTTTTCAAATCGGCAACCGGTTCTCAGATTAAACTGTTGATAGTGGGGCAGAGAAAATGGTGGACGCGGGCGATGCAGCATTCGCTTGACCGGATGCCTCATCGTTCGGAGGTCATATTTACAGGACGGGTGGATAACCGGGAATTGCAATTACTCATTGGGTCAGCCCTGGCGTTGACTTACGTGTCTTACCATGAAGGTTTTGGAATCCCAATTTTAGAGTCATTTGGATGTGATACACCCGTCATTACTTCTGCCATTACTTCCATGCCTGAGGTTGCGGGCAAGGCGGCTTTGTTGACGGATCCCTTTTCACCCACCTCCATAGCCGGCGCAATGGAAAGAATATATAATGAGCCTGTATTGCGCGAAGAGCTGATAGCGCTTGGACGTGAACGCCGAAAGATATTTTCATGGCAGAAAACAGCCGACGCCCTTTGGCAATGTATTGAAAAGGCTGTAGTCTAATCGTAATTAAATTTGGCGGAGCAGTAGCTTACCGGATCTCTCAAAAAGTCCCAACCGATCAAATCACATTGACTTCCATCTCGAGCTCAACATCAAATCTGGATTTGACTGAAGCCTGAATATCATGGGCCAGCGCCAAAATCTCCGCTCCTGTTGCCATGCCATAGTTGACAAGTACCAGTGCCTGTTGTTCATGCACACCGGCATCCCCTTTCCGGTACCCTTTCCAGCCGCATTGTTCAATCAACCAACCGGCAGCCAGTTTATAACACCCATCCGGTAAGCCAAAGGCCACGATCCCGGGAAATGATTCATACAACCGTTCATACTTCGCAGCGTCGATGGCAGGGTTCTTAAAAAAACTTCCTGCATTTCCCATAAATTGCGGGTCAGGGAGCTTACGGGTCCGAATGGAGATCACGGCATCACGAA
>JAUZOX010000498.1 GCA_030706265.1 Bacteroidota bacterium
GACAACGTGATCAGTGCCAACACTACGCCTGAATTGCTTGCCATTCAAAAAGAAGCATCTCCCCTGCTTTCAAAACACAGTGATGATATCAGCCTGAATGCCGATCTTTTCAAAAAGGTGAAAGCCGTATACGACACCAAGGATAAATTAAAACTGAACAAGGAACAGGCAAAACTTCTTGAGAATACCTACATCGATTTCAGAAGAGGCGGGGCCAATTTATCGCCCGACAAACAAGCCCGGCTAAGAGAGGTCAATGAAAAAATCTCGCTGTTACAAATCCAGTTTGGAGAAAATGTGTTGGCCGAAAACAACGACTTCAAATTGATACTTGACAAAAAGGAAGACCTTGCCGGATTGCCTCAATCGGTGATAGATGCAGCTGCGGCTGATGCAAAGTCAAAGGGAATTGACAACAAATGGCTCTTTACGCTAAGTAAGACGAGTATGATTCCGTTCTTACAATATTCTCAACGACGTGATTTAAGAGAAAAAATCTACAAAGGTTATTTGAACAAGGGAAACAACGGCAACAGCCATGATAACAATGAAATTGTTTCGCAACTGGTATCCTACCGCCTTGAAAAGGCTAACCTTTTAGGATTTAAAACCTTTGCCGACTATGCCCTCGAACAGACGATGGCACAAAAGCCTGAAAATGTCTACAAATTATTGAATCAGCTCTGGGTACCGGCTTTGGAAGTGGCCAAAAAAGAGGCTGCCGAACTTCAGGATATGATCAACAAAGAAGGAAATAATTTCAAGCTTGAGAGCTGGGATTGGTGGTATTATTCAGAAAAGTTACGTGCTGCAAAATATGACTTCAACGAAGATGTGCTGCGCCCATACTTCAAACTTGAAAACGTACGTAAAGGGGTCTTTTATGCTGCCAATAAATTGTATGGTTTGAAATTTATCAAACGCAACGATATCCCGAAATACCATCCTTCGGTCGACGTATACGAAGTTACCGAAGCCAATGGCAAAGCCCTGGGCATTCTATACCTGGATTATTATGCACGTCCTGAAAAACGTTCCGGTGCATGGATGACGAATTACAGGGATCAGGAAGTAAAAGAGGGTAAGTTCATCACCCCAATCGTTTCGGTTGTTTTGAATTCGCCTCCCCCAACGGCCACTCAACCATCATTGCTTAACTTCGATGAAACGAGTACCTTTTTCCATGAATTCGGACATGCAATGCATGGCTTGCTAACCAAGTGTACTTATCCCAGCATTTCAGGCACTGCCGTATATCGTGACTTTGTTGAGCTACCCTCTCAGATCAATGAAAATTGGGCAGCTGAGCCGGAACTTCTCAAAGTCTATGCACATCATTACAAGACCAATGAGGTCATCCCGCAAAACCTTCTGGACAAGATGAATAACAGTGCCAAATTTAACAAAGGCTTTGAACAGGCTGAATTGTTGGCAGCTGCAATACTCGACATGGACTATCATACCGTAACGGATAAAGCCCCCATTAACACGCAGGCATTTGAAAAACAATCGCTGGATCACATGGGCTTGATTCCTGAAATCGCTCCACGCTACAGAAGTACCTATTACAGTCATATTTTCGAAGGAGAATATTCAGCCGGTTATTATAGCTATTCCTGGGCGGCCGTTTTGGATGCCGATGCATTCAGCTATTTCAAGAAAAATGGCATATTTGATCCCAAAACCGCCAAGGCATTTAGAACCAACATACTTGAACGTGGTGGAACCGAAGATCCGATGACATTATATAAAGGGTTTACCGGAGGAAAAGAGCCTTCCATTCAACCACTTCTTGAACGGCTGGGATTGAAATAAAATTACTTTTTATGGTTATAAAACCAGGAGAATGTAACTGAAAAATCCTGGGATGAAGCCACTTAATGGATCGTTCGTTATATCCATTAAGTGGCTTTTTTAAGTATCCATAAATCCTCTTTCAAATTTTCTTATAATCGGATCAGTCGGAAAAGTTGGGGACGTTATAAATCGCTAAAAAAAACCAGCTTTTCCGGCTGATCTTTGTTTTTATTGAAAAAGGCCGCCTGCGTTTAAAAATGTGTTGGACAGTCAACTTCAATCGATATTCCTTCAACCGATTAAAAGTTTTTATAAAATTGTGTTATATTTGTAAAGTGATTGGATGAAGGGATCTATTTTAATAGAATCATAGGAAAATTATACCCCTCTCGAAACATGCTCCAAAACTCACCCTACACAGCAGGTAATCTTGATAATTGAAAAAAAATTGATACATAGTTGAAAGATGCTTAATGGATACTTATAGAGTATCCATAAAGTATCCATTAAGTATCCATAAAGTATCCATAAAGTATCCTTTAAATCTGAATTTTACCATCCTTTTATCATCTATTTCGGATACTTTTTAAACGTGCCTATTTCCTGCCTTCCTGATTGCTTTGGACGGTTCAAAAAATGGGACAGGAAAGCATACTCAGAAGAGCGCAAAAAGCATGCCAGTCAGAAATGTAGTTACAGTTTGCAGTTGGCGCAAATGGCTCATAAACAACTACATATCAAATTATTAGCTGTTTAATACAAGCGTACAATTCAAACATTTTCAATGACTTTGGTCACAGAAGCGCTGACGCTTTTGCAGATTTTTTCCATACTGATTCGGGGCTTTTGGGGGATTGTTTGAAAAAGGAAGTTTGTTTCGCATTCGATTAAAACAGGTATACCGCTAAACCATGAAATCCTCTTTTTTCTTCATTATCCCAAAATCAGGATGGAGATAACCTATAACTGATATCGAACTGATCAAAAAAGGTGCAAGAGGTTTTCAGACAGCCCATAAAAAAGTAATGGTGCACTAAAAGAGGCTGTTACTGATTTTTGATGCACCCTTTTACTCACTTTCTAACGCTAATTTAAACATTTGATACATCCTTTGCTATACATCAAATAGGGTCAATAAATGCTATCTTTGCAAAGATTTTGTTTCAATTATTGTTTTGACTCTATTCATGAAAAAAATTAGTCTATTGCTCCTGCTTCTGTTGATCGCTGCTTCGACA
>JAUZOX010000499.1 GCA_030706265.1 Bacteroidota bacterium
GAACGGTTTCCGCTCTTTAAAAAATGGGGCAAGGTGCATTCGGAATTTGAGATGCTTAAAAAAGACGGTACCCAAATCATTGCTGCCTTTGACGGCAGGATTGGTCATACGTTATCGGGCGAATTCAAACAAACCCATTGTGTGCTTAGCGATATCACAGAACAAAGAATAAAAGAATTGGAACTGAAGGAAAGCTATGAGTTCAACAATTCTTTATTGAAAACCATCCCTTTTGGAATTGATATTGTTGATAAAGAAGGAAACATCTTGTTTCAGAACGAGAACTTTAAAAAATATTTTGGAACTGATGCGATAGGCATGAAATGTTGGGAGATATACCGTGATAATAAAACGCAGTGTGAAAACTGTCCGTTAAAGAATAAGATAAAAATTGGTGTGACAGAGGTATGCGAATCTCCCGGTATTCATCAGAGTAAAACTTTCGAAATCAGCCATACCGGCATGATGTTTAAAGGGGAGAAAGCGATGCTTGAAATATTTCAGGATGTGACCGAGCGAAAGCGGACCGAACTCATACAGAAAGTGCTTTATTCGATTTCATATGCCGTTATCACAACAAAAGATCTTGAAGAGTTTTCGACGTTCATCATGAAACAATTGAGTCTGCTGATCGATACAACAAATTTCCGCATCGTGTCTTATGATGAGGATACCGATATGTTGATTTCTCAGTATTACTCGGATCAAAAAGAAGAACTTACTTCTTGGTCCGCAGGAAATACCTTGACCGGATATCTGATTAAACAAGACAGATCGCTCATTTTAAAAAAGGAGGAAGTATATGAGCTGATCAGGAGAGGGGAAGTTGGCCCCAAGGGAACACCCTGTGAAATTTGGCTGGGCGTTCCATTGAGAGAAGAAGGGAAGGTGATCGGTGCCTTCGTTCTGCAGAACTATGAGGATGCCAATGCCTATTCGGCTAAGGATTTGGAAATGCTTGAATTTATATCGACCCAGATAAGCATCTCCATCCAGCGGAAAAAAGCATTGCAGGATTTGATGAAAGCCCTGGAGAAAGCGGAAGAAAGTGATAAATTAAAGACGGCTTTTCTTTCCAATATGTCTCACGAGATACGTTCTCCCATGAATGGGATACTCGGATTTTCAGAACTGTTGTATGATGAGGATCTATCGATAGAAGAGCGCAGGAAGTTCCTGGATATCATCAATACAAATGGTCAACATCTGCTTTCTATCATAAATGATATCCTTGATTTTGCACGTATTGACAGCAACCAATTGACAGTCAGTAAAAAACCTTTCGATCTTCACCCATTGCTTGATGATCTGCTGGTCTCATATGAAAATAGTAAAATAACGATAGGAAAAGCCCAAATAAAGTTTCTGCTTGAAAAAGAACCTGGTGGCGACAAACGTATGATAATTTCTGATGAGGTTAGATTGAGGCAAATCCTGTTTAATCTTTTGAGCAATGCGCTAAAGTTTACAACAAACGGATTCATTAAATTTGGTTATACACTTTCAGACAATAAACTTAAATTTTTTGTTCAGGACACCGGCAAGGGTATATCCAAAGAAAATCAATCAATTGTATTTGAGCGGTTCAGGCAGGAGGAAGAATCATATACCCGTCAGTTTGGTGGAACAGGGCTGGGGTTGTCCATTTCAAAAAAATTGGTTGAACTGTTGGGAGGTGAAATGTGGCTGGTTTCTACACAGGGAATCGGAACTACCTTCTATTTTACCATCCCTTATACCGTTTCATTAAAAAGCAGGGAACACGAAAATGATTTTTCGGTTTCAAATGTTTCAAATTAAAAAGGGAAGTTCCGGTTTGACATTTTGTTTTAACTCATCATATTTACCCCTAAATCGTTTAGTCATGAAAAAAGAATTGTTGCATAAAAATGCTCTGGAGTACCATTCAATGGGACGCCCTGGCAAGATTGAAGTCATACCCACCAAACCTCACAGTTCCCAGAAAGATTTATCTCTGGCATATACTCCCGGTGTTGCCGAACCATGTCTTGAAATCAAAGCTAACCCTGAAGACGTATACAACTATACGGCTAAGGGAAATCTCGTAGCTGTAATCTCGAACTGTACTGCAGTGCTGGGTCTTGGTGACATAGGCCCTGAAGCCGGAAAACCGGTTATGGAAGGAAAGGGATTGTTGTTTAAGATATTTGCTGATATCGATGTTTTTGATATCGAGGTGAATGAAAAAGATATAGATCGTTTTGTCAACACTGTAAAGGCAATAGCCCCGACTTTTGGAGGAATAAATCTGGAAGATATTAAAGCACCGGAATGTTTTGAAATCGAAGAGCGGTTGAAAAAGGAACTTGATATTCCGGTTATGCATGATGATCAGCATGGCACTGCAATCATAACCAGTGCCGGATTGCTCAATGCGCTTGAAATCAACAATAAAAAGATTGAAGATATTAAGATAGTGGTCAATGGAGCAGGTGCAGCTGCCATTTCATGCAGTAAACTTTATGTAGCACTCGGCGCACGCATCGAGAATATTGTCATGCTTGACAGCAAGGGGGTATTGCATCAGGACAGGACTGATTTAAACCCCATGAAAAAAATATTTGCAACCAATCGGCCGGTTCACACGTTGGAAGAGGCAATCAAAGGGGCGGACATGTTTCTGGGGCTTTCTGTGGGAGATGTGTTGACACCTGAGATGTTGCTTACGATGGCTCCCAATGCCATTATTTTTGCATTAGCCAATCCGGTTCCCGAGATATCCTATGAACTTGCAACTGCAACACGCCAGGATATTATCATGGCAACCGGACGATCCGATTATCCAAATCAGGTTAACAATGTACTTGGTTTTCCTTTTATTTTCCGGGGGGCATTGGATGTAAGATCCCGTGCTATCAACGAAGAGATGAAACTTGCGGCGGTTTACGCATTGGCGGAATTGGCCAAGGCTCCTGTCCCCGAAGAGGTGAATCTCGCTTATAATATTACGAATATTAAGTTTGGGAAGGATTACATCATTCCAAAACCTTCTGACCCCAGACTTATTAC
>JAUZOX010000005.1 GCA_030706265.1 Bacteroidota bacterium
ATTCGAGTCGAAAGAAGACCGAGGTATAAGGAAGTGTCAACTTTGTCTTTAAGAGGAGGATATTAAATGTCTTGCCTGCATCGTCGAGCATGGCGATGATATTCTCGTGGAGCATCACTTCGGGTTTACTGCCAGATAAGAGGGTATGCAATGCGTTTCGGTAATTGGTGATTCCGAGGGCATTCTTTTCAGCCACATACTGTAATTCTTTATCTAAATAGATGACAGGCCTTACATGCTGAGTTGATGCAAGTTCTTCAAGGACTGTTTTTACCACCTTTTCCTGTGGTTCATCACACAGGATCGTTGTGATTCCCGGGCTAGTCTGTGAAGGATAAGCAGCATCTACTACAACAATCCAGTTGCGGTGTCCTAAAAGGGGTAGTTTTTCATGAAGGGTTTGCTTCCAGTTTTGAGCCATAAGTGTGGAGGCATTCATGAGGATAAGAATCAAATAAAATTTATTTATAGTTTTCATATTCAACAGATAAAAGGATAAAACAGGCTTTTTCATGGTTAAAAAGTGATGACTTTGGTATCGCCTTCACCCAAAGAAATGGTTTTGAAGGTTGCCTTCTTCTGTTCTCCGGACGAAAACGAAGACAATAATAATTTACCTTTCAAGACCGTCAGCGTAGCTTTGTCATTTTCTATTTTGCAGTTACCCCAGGCATATCCATTGCTCCAGAAGTAGTTTCCGGGTACGGAAGTGAAACGCATGGAATGTTCAACCCCTGAATAATGAAATCCTGACAAGGCCAATACTGCAGACCAGCTGGCCATGGCACGTGCATAGTGATGTCCGCATTCGGGTTCATCGAAGGGATTGCGTTTCAGTCCATCGAAACGGTCACGGATGGCTTTAATGCATTTTAATCCGTTTTCTGTATCTCCTTCATAGAGCATCCCCACGGCTGCAGTGTACTCAAATCCCGTCATGGATTCAGCAAAATAGGGGAATGGGACTTTCAGTCTTCCTTTAGGCCAGCTTGCCATGATTAAACCTGCTTCGTTACCCATGACATAAGAACGCATGTTGTTGAAGACCGAAGAAAAGTCGTCGAGGTAATTGTATTTCATGATTGTCCGCAGGGTGGTTTTGAGGTTTTCAGGCTTTGCGAGGTATCCCAGGTCGAGGATATGGGCCATGTACTGTCCGACTAGTTGATCTACCAGACATCCTTTTCCAAGCTGATAGTCGGGTAACTTTGTTGCGGGGTCATCCATATTAATAAATTGAAAGGTCTGCGGGTCTGTAATCTTTTGTTCATAGTATTCTCCATTGAACAGATGCTTGTCGGTCCATTCACTGCCCAACCTGAAGAGGCTGTCACACTTTAGGGCAAAATGCGGATCGTTCATCTGCTTAGCCATCATTGAGGCGGCTTTTAAAGCCCCCAGGTACCAGAACTGCATCTGTGGGTTAGGGCCATAGTAGTTTACGTCCATGGTGTTGCCTTGAGCACCTTCCATGACGCCATCCTGGTTGCCATCCCAGCCTCCTTTGATCCAGGCAAAGGCTAAACCTTTTTTAACATGTGGCCAGTTTTTCTTCAGAAACTCATTGTCGCCTGAAAGTTGCCACTCCCGATAGAACTTCATGATGGCACCCATCTGTCCGTCGGCGGCAGTCCCTTTGCTGTTAGCGGCTATGCTGAGGGGTAAACCGGCCCGGAAAGACATGCGTCCTGAGGTATCGGAAGCATAGTTGAACTCTACATCGCGCATGGTCTGTGCCAGTTCCCCAAAGAGAAATGGGGTAGCCTGTTCATAGTTCCATACGTGAGTGCAGGAACCGGCACAAGAGCCATAGGAATCCATGACCCCCTCCCATCCCATCATGTGGCCACTGGGAAGGCGGAAGACGGTTTGTGAACGCAAGGTGCTCAGATTGAAGAGAGCGGCTTCTTTGACTACATCAGGCAGGCTGCTGCCAAGGAAGGTGCTGACAAACTGTTTGGTCTCCTGCTCCAGTTCGGGAATACGGGGGACGATTTTAAGGGCGGCATCCCAAGCATTGGTGTATTTGGTGCTGTAATAGTTGCCTACTCTTTCTTTAGACCATGCAAAACGGTTGGGGAAGTTCCAGGTGATGTAGAATCGGAAGCACGCTTTTGCCCCTGCAGCGATCTCTTTTTTAACAGCCAGAGAGGCCATAGGATCGTCGTCAACGATCCATTTTTTATCGGTAAGTTCTCCATCGGCACTAAAGTCATCCCAGAAGTCGAGAATGGCTCTTTCCCAGCTGTTGGCAACAGAGGATCTACGAAAGGTGACATTGCCTTTTTCAGAAGTGGTCAGGGCAATGGTTCCGAAGGCAGGATCGCTGTTCCTGACACTGTCAGAATACATGTAGATGCCTTGCACTCCATCTGCTTTTCTGAAGACATTCTGGTTTCTTTTCGCCCCCTGTGGAATAATGTCTCCTTTCCAGTTGGTCTGAGACTTACTTCCATCTTCACCTACAAAGTTGCGCATAGTCCCACATACAGAGACGGTGATGGCCTTGGCGGAAGTATTGGTTACTTCATAAATGAGGACAGCAATGGGGAGGCCACTGTTTTCAGCATCGCCCGGTATCAGTGGATTAAAGCCAATTATGCGCACCTTCAATGGCAGGGTTTTATCTGAAAGGTTGACGATACCAAAAGGATAGGCGGCATCGAAGGAGGCATTCTCAAAGCGGGGCATGCCATGTTGGTTGACAGGGCGTCCTTCGTAATGCTGATATTCAGAGACGTCAACAGGACCTATCAGGGCTTTGGTGATGGCGGGTTCATTCTCAGGCTTGCAATAAATAGAAAAGAAAGGGGCATTATTGCCTTTTAAGGTGGTATTGAATCCTATGCCCGGTTTATTCATGATCTCCCAGTCACGGAGCTCACCACGACCTCCCAGAGCGACCGTTCCCGTTCCGATGCCACCAATCGGAAGTGCAATACGAACCAGATGCTCAATGTCATAATGCTTCAGTATGGGATAATCATCTTTCACCTGGGTTTCTGTCTTTGTGCTGATAGCGTTATTCCCTTTTGGGGTTTGTGCATTCAGGAATATCACTGTGAACAGAAACAGTGTTACCAAAATCTTTCTTATGCTTATTGCTGCCATGAGGCATAGTTTTTGAAGTTATTTCGAAATAAGTAATTTAACAGGTCCCAATAAGCCTGCCTTTATATCGCCCCTATATATGGTAGGTATGGTAGTATAATTGTTGGATAAAGTATTGTAGAGCAATACTTCAACTTTATTATCGCCTGTTTTTACCAGTTTTGAGATTTCATATTTCCATGGTGGTGTGAGTTTGATGCCAGCACTGGTGCCATTAACAAACAGCTGTGCAGATGATACCAGATCACCTAGGTCGATCCAGAGCTTATTGTTGAGATCTTCGGCATTGAGATGAATGGTCTTGCGGTACCAGGCCCCACCGGAATAGGCTTTCAGTCCATCGATCTTAGACCAGTCACCCAGGGTGATCACTCCTTTGCCACATTGTTCTCTGAAAAATTGGGGGATAGCCGCTCCCTGGGTGTATCCGGGCTGGTAATCAATATGCAGCACGACCTGAGCGCTTTCAGGATGGCTCTCTTTCAGGTTGACCTGATAAAAGGTCAGGCCATCGGGATTTTGCTTTGTGACTTCAGGTTGAACGGTTACGCCATCTACCCATAGTGAAACTTTGCCATAAGCGGCAAAGGTGAAAGATTGCAAGGCTGGCGCAGACTGGAATACATAGAGGCCTGATGTGTCATGGGTTACATAAGAACAATCGAAAGGAAGCAGTCCCTGATCACCATACCAGCACATGGAAACCTGTTGTTTTGCAGGGAGTGCCACTCCCGGCTTTCTGAATACCAGATAGGTCTCACAGGCTTTGTTGTAAACAGCCAGCACACTGTTAGACCCCGCCTTGAGCTGCAGGGCTTTCAGGTTGGGATCGGTCTTCGTGTTATTGATGAAGAGATAAGCCGGTTTCAGATCGCCGGTAAGCATTTCGTAAGTACCCTCAGAAGGTGCCAGTACATTGGTATACAGCAGGTAATAGTTGCCCTCAGCTTCAGCGCTTCTCTTCATGGAATGCTTGACCTTGGCGATGGCACCAAGACGGATGAAGTTATCATACATCTCGCCTTTCAGTCCATGGTATCCCTGGTGGCCAAAGTCGCCTTCCACACCATGTTGCCACGAGAAGCCATAATCTTCCCATTGCAGCTTTTTGTTGGCAACGCCCACTGTTTCACCTCTTTGCCGGGGTATCATTCTGAGTAAGCCTGCCTCATCAGGGATCTGGCTCAAAGGACCAAGTTTGAGGAACTGCTGGCCATATTCACAGGTAATGTTTTTCCAGCTGCTGTCAGGATTGAGTTTCTCCCCATGATAGGTCTTGTTTTCCTGCAGGTATAACTGCCTGACTTGTGCACCCATCAATTCTTTCGTTGCGGGGAGCTGAAAATCGCCCCATTGGTTATCGAGGCATGGTTTAAGTTCGAATTCCCATTTGTCGTCGACGGCGATCTCTTTTGTGATTTTAGGTATAGTGACCTCTTGAAGTTTTTCCTTTGAAACATTGGTTTCCGGACTAAAGACGATGAGCTGGATCTCTTTGTTGGTGAGGGGCAAGGTGATCTCGGTACCATCCTTTACCGGTTTGGCACTACGTGAAAGGGATGAGATCTCACCATTCCAGGGGTTCCAGAGCTGAACGGTGCCACGGGATTTAAAGGAACATCGGGTGCCTTGTGGCAGGTTGTAGAGGGCATAGATGTCGCGTTTTCCAGCCTTGCGGTGCATGACATAAGGTTGATCTTTCACCTCGGAGAGGATACGGAAATTGGGGGTATATGCTTTTTCGAGGGCCTTAGTTACTTCACTTTGATCCTTACATTGGATGAAGTTAGGAGCCTGGGCAAACAGTGTGCTGACCAGCTTTGATACTTGTGGATCATTGGCTCCCTCTTTCTCTGTGGCTTCGGGCAGACTACCGATATTTACGATGATACCGCCTGTTTTTTTAAATTCAAGCAGTTTCTGGAGGGTAGCATAACGTATGGCTTTCATGGACGGGACAATAATGATCTTGTATTTCTCACCCGAGACTTCCAAAGCTCCATTTTTGGCTTCGGCCCTGGCAATAGATCCATAATCGATGAAATCGAAATCTATGCCTTTGGCATAGAGGTTTGTCCCAGTCCCGAAGGCAATATCTACCGATCTCTTGCCATCCATACTGGCAACAACGGGTTCCGTAGGATAGACTATTGCCACATCACAAACATGGCAACCCTGTGAGAGGGTGTAGGAGAGGCGTTGAATACAATTCATCAAAGGGTCTATCTGCTGCCAGTAGGGCATGCGGAAGTGATTGCAGGGAGGTGCCCATTCCCACCAACCTCCTTGGGTAGAATAATACAATCCATGAAACGAGATGAGGTTATAACCCGAGAGATAGTTGGCTAAAACAGCATCGGTGAAATTGGCCGAGGTAGTCCCCCAACCGCTGCCATAGAATCCTTCGAGCCAGACCCGTGGCCGCTCGTAGAGATGTGCAATAGAAGAGGCTACCTTTGCTTTGATGATGTCTTTTGCAAGACCGGGTTGGTCGGAACCGGGCCCTTGAAGCCATCTGTGTGTTCGGAAATAATCGCCAAACTCGGCAACATTTTTACCACGACCACTATGGTCACAACCATAGATCAGGCCTCTGTCATGGTGCCAGTCGAAGATAGGTTTAAAATAATGTTCCTCACTCAGACTCACCAATACGTCGTTATAGTCCAGCCTGATCATGGCAGTTTTATTGCCTATATCTGTATAGAGGGCATCGAGATAGGGTGTGATATCGTATCCCTTGCGTTTTTTGAATTCACCGGAGAAATATTTATCCCAAAGATTTCCGCTTAGGCGAAAGTCTAATTCATCAGAGAAAAAGAAATCAAGGGCTTTTGAACCCTTGGGCAGTGCATTTTCAAACCGGTCAAAGAAATGATGGATATAGGCCTGACCACTCAGCGGGTTCATGGGGTCGTAGGATGGGATGACCGGATTTTCGTTAACACAGGTTACCCGCCAGGCTTCATTGCCAAAATCATAAAAGAGTATCCCCTCTTTGACCTGAGAATTGAGCTCTTTACGTGAGGTAGTGACGATGGAACCGTCGGATTTAAGCTGATATCCCGTCAGGTTTAAAACCCTTTCAGGCAACTTCCAGCTCCCTTTTCCTTTGAGTGTTATGGTGATACTTCTTAAAACACTACCATTCAGGTCGGGATTTTCTTTCAAGGCGTCATCAACGGCAAAGCCCTGCCCCACACCGAGGGTATAATCGCTTAGGCTCACGTTCATCCCTCTTTTCTGTGCCTCATCGGCAAACCATCTGAAAAGATCCCACCAGGCATTGGTAAACAAGGCAGGCTTGCTGGGTCTGGAGAGTCCATAGGATTGGCCACCGACATCGGTATGGCTATAGTTGATCTGAAGGCTCGAGATGCCTCTGTCCTGTAACTGATTGAGTTGCCAGGCGATGCGTTCGCGGGTAAGGGTGTCACCCTGCCACCAATAGAAAGGTACTTCACCAAAGCCTTTGGGGGGATGTAAAAAACCGGGTAATACATCGAGAGAAGGACTTCTGTCGGTATAACCGGCAGGGAGATTGATCTGTCCCAACAGACTCAACTGACATGAGATGAAGACTAAAAAAAAGAATCTTGATTTCATTAAAACAGAATAATGTTTAAAACAAAAATTTCAATGTTGAAGTTTAATCTTAATTTGTTTGAAAATAATCGCACTTAATGATTAAAATATTATTCGGCCTTTTGATAAATCTCTGCTTCAATAATGCTCAATTTTCCTTTCGCTCCCCCATCATTTTGATTTATACCATCATCCAAAGACTTGCCATTGACTTCAACCCTGGTATTTTCATTTGTTGAAACACCTTCCGTTAATTGAATTTTGACTCTGCGTCCTGTTATAACCGGAAAAGTGAAAGTACAATAACCCAGGCTGCGCGTAGAAACGCCATCGAATGCCACTTTATCATTAACAGAAATTCTAATAGGATAGCTTTTTGTTCTGAAGCCGTTCAGTTTTAATGTTACTTCGCTAACCGGAGAATCCTTATCAAGTTCATACTGAATCCATGCTTTTGAAGTTGCTTCTTCACTGGCCCAATAGGTTGTTTCATTGTCGTCATAACTTAAAGCAACCTTATCTTCATTTGATCCGGTTGTTGCTTTTACGATCGTTAACGGAATTCTTGATACAATATAAGAAGGCTGATTTGGAGTAGGACCGCGATCAAGTCTGGATTTTAATCCATCGGCTGGCATTTGATCCGAAAGACGATCTTTGACAATGAAAGGTGCGGAAGTGAAACTACCCGATCCATCTTTTAATCCGTCTTCAGAAGCCTTCACTATGATGTTTCCAGCCACCACAGATGAACGGACCAAGACTCTGTTAACGCCACACTCAACGGGCAGATCCTTTGAAAGAATACAGTTATCAGGGCCTTGTGCAATGCCACCCCTCCATTCTGCAGAGCCTTCCAAATTAAGCTTGCTTAAATTGACACGACATGTGCCATCGGCACCTGTAACAATGCTTTTCTTTTGCGTATTAAAAGTTATGGTCACCTTTTCCCCTGGTGAAGCAGTTCCCCAAACAGGCACTGTTTTGTTTCTTTGCAAAACCATGTGATCACCAAATGGACTGGCTAATTTAACATTGGCAAATATATTCCCGGTTAACAGTGATAACAAGATTGGTACAGCGAAATACTTTATCATTTTCATGATTCAATCTTTTTCAGAAAATTGCATTAAATAGTATAATAAACTTGAATCATTTCTTTAAGCCTGAACCTTCAATTTTGAAAGTATAGGCAAAATCACAAGGTTTTTCTGAAGGAAAGGTAATTTTCAATCCTTGATCATCCTGCTTAAAAGAAATAGTTCCTTCATGGCCAAGCATTGTAACACGGGTTACCTTCATTGCTGCAGGTGTAATCGAAGAGATTAACATAGGTTGATCTGACCACTTCATCGAGATTGCATACAATACATTTCCCTTTGTCGTGAATCTGAACTGGCCTTCTCCAAATTTTGTCCAGGCACGGGTATTATAGATACCATCTCCATTAACTGAAAGCCATTTTCCAACGCCCAGTAATATCGCCCGCTGAGCATCCGGTATAGTACCATCACTTTTTGGTGAGATATTTAACATGTAATTACCATTTTTACAGGCATTATCAATGATCTTGCTTACCACAGCACCAGCATTTGTAAGCTTCATTCCTTCGACGTAACCAAACTTTTCTCCGATGGGATCATCAACCTGCCAGTAAAATGGCATAATTTCTTTAGGTGCACGACCTTCTCTTTCATAATCTTCAAGGCTTCCGGCCAGATAAGCATCACTCTTAGTAACTATCGTTACTTGTTTCTTCCATTTTGCTGCTCTGTTGTAATAATAAGCAGCCAGGCGAAGTTTAATAGAATCAAACATCCTAGGGTTTATACCATTATCAAAATACAATGCATCAGGATGGTAGTTGTCGATAATTTCCTGATTACGTGCTAACCACTCTTCCTGAAAAGCCTGACTTGTAGGTGTTCCTTTTGGCTGTGGAGGACCATAGAAATCAGCATATGCCGGATCGAACTGATCCGTCTTCACTTTTAAATCGGGATACATGAAATCCCAGTTCTCGATTCTATGATTTGACACACCAAACTTCATTCCTTTTTTTCGAACTGCAGTACCCAGCTCTCCAATGAAATCACGTTTGGGTCCCATGTTCTTTGCATTCCATTTGGTCAGTTTGCTGTCATACATGGCAAATCCATCATGGTGTTCTGCAGTTGGAATGACATATTGTGCTCCTGATTTTTTAAATAAGTCTGCCCATTCATCGGGATCAAATTTTTCAGCCTTAAATAAAGGGATCAGATCTTTGTATCCAAATTTATCGACAGGTCCAAAATGTTCGGTATGCCATTTTTGAACACCTGCGTTACTGTACATGTGTTTCGAATACCATTCACTGGCATAAGCGGCAACAGTGTAAGGACCATAATGAATAAAGATTCCGAACTTAGCATCCATCAACCACTCAGGAGTCTTATAATTTTCTTTCAGTGACTCCCAGCTAGGTTTATATGGTCCTTTAGGAATATCTGCGGCCCTGCCATTAGGAAGTTTGATCGTTACCCTGGGAGGAGTCGGTTGCTGATAAGGGATATTGGCAGGAGTAGCATTATCCTGTGCATTTGTTGAAAAACATATTGCTAACATTAATAAGAGCAAAAATGATAATTTTCTTTTCATTGTAAATTAGTATTTTACAATTGCAGTTTTTAAGAAACAGTAAAATTTGGTTAGCAGATAACGATTCACTAATGATTATTTTGTGGAGTTTTGCAATCCTGATAACCTCTGTGGTAGGACTTTTGAAAGACCGTTAGTAATCCCAGCTTCTTTTGAATCGACCTTTATAGTAGCCCCGGTCAGACCTTCACGTTTTGCAGTTACAGTAATTGTACCAGGAGTGAGGGTTGAGCGGATAGCTACACGGTTGATACCACATTCGGTGTCAAGATAGAGGTTGTTGGTAGTATTGAGTTTACCTGCATTAAAACCACCACGCCAAACGACAGGACCAGTGACAGAGAAATCAACTCTTGCCTCATCTGTTGGACAACGGCGACCTTGTGCGTCCACAACCTCGAAATCGATCAAAGCCACATCACTTCCATCGGCCATCAGACCATTAGGTCCGGTATGGAGTGTGAGTTTGATTGCCTTAGGTTCTCCTGCAGTTTGTATTTCCTGTTGGGCTACTACCTTACCACCCTTGGTAGCAACAGCTTTGAGCGTACCCGGAACAAACTTCACATCGGGAAAAGCATACACAAAACCTGTACCATTGCTTTCATCGTTTTCAGAACCCTGAGCTCTTGGATTTAAAGGATCTACAAATACAGTAGGTTTAGTCTGTACACCCAATGATTTACCATTAAGAAATAACTCAACCTTATCGCAATGATTAGCTGCCACATACATAGCCTTCTTTGTATCTGCCGGATAATTCCAATGACCGATGATATGAATGTCGGGTTGTTCGTTCTGCATCACTCGTGATACATAAAACATCGACTTGGGGATACGAACACCATCCACTTTCCCACTTACGCGCAGTACATAACTGCCCTGCTGACGACCGTCAGCGTCTTCATCCGTCAAATAAATAGAACAATAGGCAGACCATTTTGAATGTTTCGGATCAGTGTTGTCGATACGGTTATGAAAATAACTGTTGTAACGGGTGGCGCCTTCCAGGCAAAATGTCTCTGAATTCCAATGGTATGTATCAACGGGACGGCCTCCTTGCGAACCAACTTTGGGTTTGAAACCAAAATGAGGAGGAGTGTAATCGTCCCATACATTGCGTCCTGCTTCGTCGCGGAAATCTTCTGTCTCTATCAGTGGCGCTTTATCTCGCCTGGCTATGCTATAACCACGAAAGATGTCATCACCCGTTACCTTATCGGTCTGTGGAGCCTGACCAATCATCACGCCATAATACTCTGACACAGGAGTCAATGCCTTATTGGCATCTGCCTGGTCGTTGTCGCGGGTACCCATCACCCGACCACCATGAGGATCAACCTCTTTTCTTAAAGCCACCATCTGAACCATTTGCTCAGGAGTGACGATCGTGTTACCAGCTTCCCAAAAGAAGATACTGGGGTTATTCCGATAAAATATCATAGATGCACGCATTACTTCAGCGCGCTGATCCCATTGACGACCAGTAACCAAACGTTCCTTGTCCCCGGCAGGACATACCTCAACTATTCCAAGTCTGTCGCAGGCCTCTACATCTACTCGTTGAGGTGAGACATGCATCCAGCGCATATAGTTACCATTGCTTTCTTTTAACAATGAAAGCGTGAAATCATGCATCCAGTCAGGATAGGCGCCACCCAGTCCTGCCCAGTCATTGGCCGACCTTTGTGCATAACCTGTGAGCCAAACAAAACGACCGTTCAGCCATACGCCACCAGTCCCTACTCCACCCTTAAATTCAGTTTTACGGAAACCAGTCTGTATGTCACATACATCAACGACTTTCCCATTAACGCTGAGGATAGAGTAAACTTTATATAAATAAGGATCATTAACATCCCAGAAACGGGCACCACTGAGAGTACCTGAAGCAGTGAAAATCTCCGACTGGCCGGCAACAATATCTGATGTGTTTCCATCTAGTTTTGCGCGTACGACACCATCAGCGTCAACAACTACAGCTGAAAGAGTAATAGATGCATAATCACTGGTTTCATTGACTACCTCGGCTTCTACTTTAACATCTGTAGTCTTTTTCTTCAGATCGATTGACTCGGGATAAACATAAACCCCTACAGTCTTAAGATTTTGATAAAGAGGCAAGGTCTGATATATTTTCCCGGCAACGATCAATAAAGCATTGCGATTGAGTCCTCCAAAATTCGGATTGAAATCTTTGGAATTCCACTCGAAAGCTGTTCCTGTAGAATCTTCTTTATAGCTTGGGCTGTTATCAACCTTTACAGCCAGTAAATTATCCTGTCCACCATATTTGACGAACTGCGTAATATCAAAACCAACAGCAGTAACTCCATTTTCATATAACCCGATTTGTTTACCATTAAGGTAAAAACGACCAGCCTGTCGCATACCATCAAACTGAAGAAAAACCTTCTGTCCATCTGTACCTGCAGGAAGTTTAAAGTGTTTGCGATACCAGCCGATACCCATCATCTTTTCGCCTTGGTCGCCACCACCATGACTAATATAAGCACGGTATGTATCGGTTTCGTTCCATGTATGAGGAAGGCTGACACTTGCCCACGCCTTATCATTAAATTCAGGTTTATCTGCACCTGTCGTGTCCCCAAATGCAAACTTCCAACCTGAATTGAAATTATATGTTGCACGTGGTGAAACAGGTGGCTGGTAAACAGCCAGTTTATTTCCCTGAGTGGTTTGACCTTTAATATTTACTATACTCAGGCTTAAAATAAGGCAGCACAGTATACTTGTGCGTGATAAAAAGATAAAATTAACAGTTGATTTCACTTTCATATTTATTGGTAGCATCACGAGATTAAGTATTTAAACGATGAATACGCTTTTACAATTTTTTATTCTTGTAAGACCTAGTTAGATTTTAGTTGTTAAAAAATCAGGCAACATCTAAACAGATATTGCCTGATTTTTTTATTATTTCAATGTATTAATGATTTATAAAAATGAATAATGTAAAATGTTTTTATATCATTTTACCATTATGAACCGTATTGGTTTTTTCAAAATCAAAATGTTTAAAAAGAAAAAGATTAGTTGCCTTATGAATGAAATTCAATTAGACAACTAATCTTTTAATAAGCTTATTTCAATTTAAAGGGTAAAAACCAATTGGACGGATCGGCTAACCTGGCTTTCACATTTCCTGCATCAGGACTATGTGCTGCATCAAACTTAGCACCAATTTTATTGGCAAGATAGTTTGGGTCGGTAGCCTGTCTTCTTAAGGCGATCCTTAACAAATCGCCCCAACGGTTTCCTTCAAAAGCTGTTTCTAGGCCAGATTCAGCGATGATTAAATCTTCAACATCATTGATAAGATTTGCACGATTGACAACCACCCGCGGTGTGACTGATAAATCAAACGATCTGGTTGAATCAATTACAACAGGACGGTCCCCGACTCTTGCCCTGACACCAACATTGCGGTACCAGAGACTTCTATAATATGGTGCAGAACCCATTCTTGCATCAAAATAAAAAGGCGCTACTTCCAAAGCTCCAGTAACCGGATCAACACTTTGTTCGACATTTGTTACATCAACCTTACCACCATCCAATCCTTGAGGATTGAATGTAGCCGATACTCCATTGTTCACAAAGGCCATAGCAAGTCGATCACGTCCTGTATGAGTAGCAGCCTCGGCATATCTCAAAAACAGAGTAGCACCACGATACAAAATAACCTTACCTGCAGTTTCAAATGGAGCAGATGGATTATAAGTATAGAGGAAATACTTATTGATTTGAGGTTGGTTCCCCACCATGGTATAGGATCTGCCCAATCCCCTGATATCGGTGGGCGTTCCGGTTCCTTCCTGAGGTGCATTGTCATTTCTGAACTGAGTATTCCAATTCTTCATTACTAAATCAGAGGGCCTGATCAAATAGCTTCCGGATGTAGAGAACAAATCGATAAAGGGATTCTTAGGACTGAAATTTTTATCATAAGGCAGATCCCACATAATCTCATAGTTTGAGTATCTTTCACCATAAGGTTGTCCAAAAATATTTGCCCAACTACCACCATTAATATTGCCTGTATAACCTAACTTGTAATATTCGTAGGTTTGCTCACTTGCAGGATTGGTATTATAGGGGATTCCACCTATGCTTACAACTTGCATGTAAGCTGTAGCAGCTTTTACCCAGTTTCCCTGCCACAAATATAAATCGCCAAGAAGACAGTTCTTGTCAATAAACATTTTAGCCGTGCTATAAGTATCAACTGTTGTAAGCAAAGTACTTCCGGATGGATATGGCATCATATAGGGAAGAGTTTCCATAAAACTTACAAGAGTGTTGACCAATTGCGTCAGATTTAATCTTGGATATTTTGTCTGGTCATTCAGATCATTAATATTTTTTATGGGCTCTGTAACATAAGGTATGGTACCGTATTGTATTCCAAGCTGCAAATAAAGCCATGAACGAAGTGCTCCAATATCTGAATACCGTTGATTAAACTGATCTACAGTGAGGGTATGATTTGCCAGCATGACTTTAAAATTTGCCAGGGCATCATTGCAATTCTGTATAACCTCATAGAATGGTCGAGGATCTGCATACGGATTATCCGCAGTTACGGTATGGGTACTCAATTGTTTTAAATATTGATCCGAATTAGGCGTTATATCAGCCAAGTCTGATCTCAACTCATTCAATATTACATAACGGTCCATAACACCCAAAAACTTACCATAGATTCCTACTACTGCACCGTCAGCATCAAATACGTTTCGATACATCTGATTTGCAGGAATGACCGATTTAGGTTGTATATCAAAAGCTTTCTTACAGGAAACTAAACTCAGGGATAAAACAACCGGCAAAACAATTATTAATAATGTGATTATTTTCTTTTTCATAATGAATTCATTATTTGTAAACACTGATGTCTGGTTTTATAATCCAACTCTAACCCCCAATTGCAGCGTCATGAACTGTGGCTCAAGTCCCAAATCAATTCCCTGACCGAAAATGCTCCCTGAGGGACTAAATTCAGGATCATAACCTAAATATTTGGTCAATGTTACCACATTGTTCCCAGTTGCATATACTTTCATGTATTTAACCAATCCGGGTTTTATCGGATAATCGTAAGTCATTGAGATGGTCCTCAAGCGGATATAAGATCCATCTTCAATCCAACGATCAGAGAAGCGTGAATTGCCAGTTGGATCGCCCCAAACTGCTCTTGGAACATTGGTAATCTGTCCATCAGCTCTCCATCTGTTAATTACATCGAGTGTTTGGTTCTGAGCTCCGGACATCGATTCAAGTGCATAACGCGTGTAATTGTAAATATCATTTCCCTTACTGAAAGTAATTAAAGCATCGAATGAAAATCTTTTCCATGAAATGACATTGCTGATTGCTCCGGTGAAATCTGGATTTGGATTTCCAATTACCTGCATGTCCTTGCTGTCAATGACCTTATCTCCATTCAGATCCACAAACTTAACATCTCCACCTTGGAAAGGCACCAGATTTCCGCTTGAATTTCTGCTCGAAAGACCAGCACTTGCTGCCTCTGCATTGGTTTTATAGATGCCATTTGTTTTATACCCATAAAACAGATTGGCTTCACTTCCAACTTGTGAAATATAATATGCATTGGCATAGGGAGTGATCAGCTGATTACCGGGTATTTTGGTGATTTCATTTTTTGAATGGCTCAATATCAACCCCAAATCCCATTTCAGGGTACGATTGATTAATCTTCCGTTAACCGCAACCTCTATACCCGTGGTTTTCATGGCACCATTATTTGTAATGGCGTAAGAAAATCCACTTGTCGTATTGATAGGTTCATAAGTAATCATATTGTCGGTATGATTCCGATAAACATCGACACTAAAGCTTAAACGTTGATTCAAGAGTGCAGCATCTAAACCGAGATTCATTTTAGCCACGTTTTCCCATTTAAGTGCAGGGTTGGCAATATTACCTCTCACGATACCTTCCATCCCCAATAAATTCTGGGGTACATAATATGGTTTTGCAGTGTAGTTTCCAATATCGTCATTGCCTACCAGTCCGTAGCTTGCTCTCAATTTTAACAAATCGATAAATTTAACATTCGACATGAATTTCTCAGATGAAATCAACCAACCAGCAGCAACGGAAGGCATAAATGCATATTCATACCCATTATAGGTAACCGTCATTGCTTCAGGTACGTTTGTTCCGAATCTGGATGAACCATCGACTGCTGTATTAAATGACAGAAAATACTTATTCAGCAATTTATAATCCGCATTTAAATAAATATCCATCCAGTTCCAATCACCGATTTGTCCTCCGACCTGACGCAATGAAGGAGCTCCGTTTCCAACACTTACAAAATTATCGGTAGCAGAATTATAGCCTAGCCCATAATCCTGTGAACTTGTATTGGTTTGAAAACGCTCACCCAAATTGAGGGATAAGTCATGAATATAACCAAATGTTTTCGCATAGGTAAGACGCGTATCATTAAACAATGAATACAAACGTTGAACGTTACTTCCAGATCTATTAAATGCAAGCGCCATGCTTAACGTGTCATTTGTAACTCCATTCCTTGGTATGAACATATTTTCACGTACCTTATCAAAGGTCACACCAACCAATGAACTAGCCGTTAAATTCTTAGTTAATAAATATTTTAAACCCACTGAACCTGAAAAACGATAGTTTCTGTTCAAATCCTGTACATTTTGAATCACAGCTGTAGGGTTACTAACGTTCAGAATATCTACACCCGCCAAATTGGGTGATTGTGATCCGTCATCCCCAATTGCATAAATTGGAAGAAAAGGTGCTTTAATCAACCCCAGATAAAGCGGATTGGTTTTATCGTTGATGCCCTGGTCTTTCAAATTTTGCTCATTATAGGTAAACGCCAGGTTAGCATTGGCCGTTAACCTGGAAGATAATTTCAAATTTGCATTGAAACGGGTAAAATAACGCATTAAGCTTGTATTGGCCGTAATTCCTTTATTTCCGGTATACCCTAATGATAGGGCATATGTTGCAATATTATCACCACCTGTCACTTTTAACTGATAATTCTGGTTGTAACTATTCTTCATTACCTGATCCTGCCAGTTTGTTTGGTTGTGATATCGGTAATAATCCGGATTATTTGTCTTACTGTCATTCATAAAAGGAAGAGCCTGGATCTGATCATCGGTCAAACCGGAAGTCTTTAAGATATCCGATAAGTAAGTCCGATAATCACTAGCTTGCATTACCGGGATCTGACGTGGGGTAGCATTGAATCCACCATATGCTGCAAAGTCAATCTTTGTAGCCACATCCTTTGCTCTTGCAGTAGTGATCAGGATAACGCCGTTTGCCCCCTTAGTCCCATAAAATGAGGTACCATCCTTTACAACGGTAATATTATCGATATCATTGATTTCAATATCTGCCATGGGATTATTGGTATGCCCTGTAATCAATGAATTTCCGTAAGTATTATCATCATATATAATACCATCCACTACAATGAGCGGTTGGTTGGTTGCATGCAACGAATTATAGCCTCTTAAAAATAAATCAGCTCCGATAGCAGGTGTACCCGAACGCCGGATTGCGTTCAAACCGGATACTTTCCCTTGCAAATAGGTATCGGGAGTTTCGGAAGTACGTTGCCAGTTCCCGTCCGTATTAAACGAAGTAACGGCGGAGGCAATTTTATTTAAAGGAACATTTCCATAAGGCATGTGTGCCAAATCGTAAACTGACTGAAAAGTATCTTCGTATAAATTTACTTCCACCGTTTTCTGACCTTTCAAAGGAACTTCAATTGCCTGATAACCAGGACCGGAAATCATTAATACTGTACTTTTTCCAATTACACTAATCGTGAAATTACCCTTATCATCGGTAATGGCAGCAGAATATCCGGGAACGCTGATATTGATACCAGACAAACCGTTCCCTGTTGATGCTTCTTTCACTACACCTTTTACCTTAAAACCATCACTTTTCTGTTTGGTTACAACAGGTGCTGTGGGCTTTGCTGAATTATTCTGAGCAAATGAATATACGTTTGTCAACCCTATAAACAAGCTCAACAATAAAATTCTTTTAGCCGCTTTTGTAAACATATGCATAAACTTCAGATTTAAAAGCATTTAATTAATTAAGAACAGGTACCAATTTAATATAGTCAAGGACAAGCGAATTTGCCCCGTTTGAAGTCGAATTAGCACCGACAAGAAATGTATCCGTTTTTCCAAAAGATGAAGACGTATAGGTACCAATATAAACCTCGTTGTAATTGAAAAGAGCCACTTGTGTTAAGGGCAATGTCGGTAATAATGTCGGACTTCCAAAAGTTATTGCCTGTGAAAAATAAGTCACGGTACCTGTTGTATTGAAATCTCTTAAAGCGACCCAATATACTTTATAGGCAACTGAATTTAACGTCGGAAGGTAATGGACCCAATAATTTGCTTTTCCGGTATTATAATAATAAAGCTGGGTGAAATCCACCTTCGTAGTCGGGTTTCTTCGAGTAATTGTAGTTCTGGTTCCAACCGATCCCATATTGCTTTTATAAGAAGGCACCGAATTTGCAGGACTGCTTACAGGAAACTCACCCTGGATAATAACCGGTTTTATCTTACTTGACATTTTATAATCAATCCGGCTCATTACATAAACAACGCCATTGCTTAACTTATGCTTTTCAACAATAGCGCTTGGATCCAAATGAATCTTTACGCTATCCACTGAAACTAAAGTGTCGGGCAGGTTTGAAGAATAATCACCTACAAAAGCTAAATCCTTGATAATATTCCAATTTGTTAAACTATCTGAAACAGCAGGATTGCTAACTTGAAAATATTTTGAAATTTTTGCTTTTTCAGCTGCGAAAGCTGCATCGGTTAAGATAACATAAGTATACTTAACATCCTCATTCTTCACATTTGCCATATTCTGCAGAAAATAATTCTGATTGACAACACCGGTTCCAGGTTTTAAAATAGGCTTTCCGGTTTTTTGGTCAATACTGGTCACGGTTGCCAATGTTGTATCTACATAGGAATAGTTGAGCGAGTTCAAAAACGATTTTTGTAATGAGCTTGCAGAGCTATTCAGATATTCCCATACATTCGGTTTGGGAACAATCGCCATATCAATAACGTGTAAAACGCCATTTCCAACGAACCTGTTCGCAGTAACAATATTGGCTTCTTCATATGTTGTCTTGGTAAACGTAACATTCTTACCGTTTAAAGTTCTGATAACCAAAGAAGGATTCGCCATACTGGTTAGGTAGGACTGATTAGAGATATGGTTGGCTACAAATTGACTCAGTTTTGCAGAATCACTAAGAATAGTCTGATCCATATTGGTTATAGCCTGATTGTTTGGAGCCCAGATGGTAAATGTCTTTGAGGAAGCTACCACCTTATCGTATCCGGTTTTATTCAGTAAATCGGCAAATTTGGTCAGATCAGGGTTGGATTTGATTTGTGCCAGTAAATTGACAGCCACCATCGGATCCTGGATTTTGTCATGATCATCCCATTTATCTTTACACCCCGATAAAAATAAACCTATGAATAAAGCCAGGAAGATGATATACTTTTTATTAAATGTGATCATATTTCTACTTCTTAATTATTTATACTTTGTTAATTTTCTCCTGCAATACGCTGGGTATTGCAGGAGAAAAACCGTTTCATTTTTATGGGCGAGGTACTAAGGTTCCATCAGGATTAAACCTTGGATAAACCTGGTCATCATTGATTGGGATAAATTGAATTAAATCAAGGTTGTTATTGTTCTGAGACCCTGAAATGTTTTGAATTCTGAAGATATGCGTACTAGTGGTCTGTATATCAATAACGCCCAATAAACGTGCTCCCCAATAGCCACTTGTATTAGCGGTATATTGTTTCCACCCCTGAGCTTCGAGTTCAGCATCACCACCCGTTGGCCTGGGTACCGTAAATTCAAGTAACTTGGACAGGGGAACTCCGTCAACCAGACATTGATTGACATTTGTTGAACCACTTGATTGCTTTTGATTTCTATACCCTACCCATACTTTATATTTACCGCGAACAATCAAAGGAGTCTGAAACTCAAACCATGCCGGACGGTTTGGACCACCAATAGGAAGGATTAAAATATCGCTGTATAAAGCATAATTTGTTATAGAAGATGCCGAGCTCCATGAATAAGTAGGCCCAAATACCATCTTGGTAACCTGCCAGGTAATGGTTGAAAGAGGGAATCCGGCTGATTCATCCCAGGCTACCGTGGTTGTTGATTTACGGAAAATTGAAGTCATCTTTCTGATTTCGGGGAAATCGGCTACATCCCAGTCAACGCGTACTGGTTTCCGGATTTTAAGAACGATATGCGATAGAAGACTGTGCATTACTCCATTCGCTGCCGAATTATCACTTCCGGCCCTGTCAATAGGTGCTCCCGGTTCATGAACGCCCATAAACGTAATATCGTTAAGCAATATAGTAGTACCCGTTAATGTTGTAGTTAATACTTCAAGGGGAGCAAGTGTAACTTGAGATTGGGAGGAAGCAATATCAGCCAGATATTTAGCATCGGTGATTATATGATATGCCATAAACAGGAACAAACTATCGGTTGGATCTTTAGGATTTCCCGTCGTACATAGTCTAGCCTTCAATGCAGCATAACTGCTAAATCCGGCTGCATTTAGGACTGAATCGGACTCTGCCAATGCAGTAAGAAATTTTCTGTTTTGATTTGGATTATTTGCAGGCAGAATATTTAAAGTGTCATATAATCCGGTTTCCTTTAAGGCCTGGGTGAAAATAGAATATTTCGGATTGTTTTCAATAAGCTGAGCCACACTGTATTTTGCAGGAATCAATACCTGATCTATTGCATGAATGATACCATTACCAACGGAAATATCAGCCTGAACGATGTTTGCCTGCCTGTTGACCACAATTTTAGTGACGCCACCTACATTTTTAGCCTGTGTAATTAAATACTGACCATACATGGTTAGTGAAGGAAGTTTTCCATCGGTAAACTGATTGGAACGAATCGTGTCTGATAAAAGATGAAATCTAACCATATCCTTGAGGACATTCACATCAACCTGATCGACAGATGTTTTTCCCAAACCTTTAAGATAGGCATTAATTGCATCATTGGTAGGTGCAAAAAGTGTGTAGGTCCCATAAGCATTCAAAAAACTTGCGTTACCTGTAATATCCAGAATTTTCCTGAATTCGGAAAAAGTTTCAGGATATTTATCCAAATAAGAAGTCATATTGACATCAGTTGTTGTCTGGTAAACAAGAGACTCCTTTTTGCAACCCCATATTCCTGCCAAGATTAATAGACTTATTAGTAAACCAATAAATCGATTTAAATTTGAAATACATTTCATATTCATTGAATTTATAGGGTTAATTATTGATAAAATGGGTTTTGGATTAATTTTGAGTCTGTCTGTAATTCATAGAGGTTGATAGGCAGATAATGACTTCTGACATCTGAATACTTGGATACCATCGATTGTTGTAAAGCCGGAGGAGCAATTTTGGTAATGATATCCAACAGATATTGAAGATGGGCGTAATTATTTCGTTTCGCATTGCGCAGAATATCAAACCACCTTTTACCTTCAAATGCGAATTCACGGGCCCGTTCATCCATGATATAATCGCAAACATCGACTGCTGAAGTGGGATCTGGTGCCTTTTCTGTTGCCTGAAGCGCATTTGCACGGTTTCTGATTACTTTAACCAGATCAAGTGCGGCCTGACCCTGACTGGTACAAGCGAGTGCCTCAGCTTTCATCAGTAAAATGTCAGCATAACGGTAAACAAACCAGTGAGCATACGAAGAAGTGGAGTTACGAACTGCCTTGGGATCACTGTTGCTTGCACCGGCATATTTCCAGATCAACCCATCGCTTGCCCTGATAGAACCCAGATCAGCCCGGATATCCTTGTTCTTATCATCAATAGGATCAACGGTATAAAACTCATCCATCACAAAAGAGGACCCCACAAATTGATTCGTTGAACTATTGATCAGGAACGAATAAAATGGGTTTGTTTTCTGATTGTCAAACTGAAACTCAAAAATACTTTCATTGGAATTACCGGTATAGAAAACAGTATTGAACCATTGTGTATTGAATGACCCGTCATCTCTTTTGCCTTCAATTAATCCAAACTTACCGGAATTAATGACTTTATCACAGGCAGTAATGCAATCGGTATATTTTTCCATCCAAAGATAAACGTCAGCCTGAATGGCATTGACCGTGTACTTGGTTATTCTGCCTTTATCCTGATTATTATCGTTGTAAGTTAAAACAGCATTATTTTCAGCAAATGTCAAATCACTGACGATCTGATTATAAACATCTGTTTGCGAACTTTTGGGCAGCATTTTAATACTGGCATCGCTTGAGGTTGCGGTCAACTGCAATGGAACTTCGCCAAAGGTTCTCATCAAATAAAAATACATCAGCGCCCTGATCCCATAGGCTTCTGCCAGATAACCGTTCAATGCGGTCTGGGTAAATGTTTTATCCGTATTTAGAACCTGAGGAGCGAATGCAATAACAGTATTGCAATAGTTAATTATCTGATAAACATTAGCCCAACTGGTGACACTATTGGATGAAGTAATATTATCATTCATAATATTCAACTGATCCGTACTGGTTTTTAATGTTGAAGTAACCATGTCCCCTCTTATTTCACCCCAGGTAAAAAGTGTCTGGGATAGATTCCCCAACATAGAGGAATAAATGCCAACAACAACGGCTTTAACATCCTCCTTTGTTTTCCAGAAGTTTTGTCTGATAATTCCATCCTGAGGCTTTAATTCAAGCCATTTATTACAGGAAGTGGTTAACATTACAGCAAATAAGAGTAATATTAAATATTTTGCTTTTTGAATCATCTTAATTAAATTTTATTATGAGCAGTAATTAAAATCCAACCGTAACACCCATTAAGAAATTCTTTCCCGGAGGCGTCATAGAATTATCCACATTGTATGACAATGGATTGTTGTCACCCCTGGTCGATACATCCGGGTCTTGTCCCGTATATTTGGTCCAGGTGTATAGGTTCTCTGCAGTTAAATAAAAACTTGCTGTCTTAAATTTAATCTTTTGCAAGAATTTCGGTGTGAAATTATATCTCAGGGTAACAGATCTTAGCCTTACGAACGAAGCATCTTCAACATATCGACTTGAACCAAGCCAGTTATATCCACTGTTATAGAGTGCACGCGGCATATCAGTGATATCCCCCGGATTACGCCACCTGCTCAACACTGCAGTACTTTGATTATTGAAACCATACATGTTCGTGGTGGACATTTTGGTTCCATTAATCAGCTGATATCCCCAACGATAATTAAAGAAAAACGAAAGTTTTAGATTATTCATAAAAGTGATATTGGGTCCAAAACCTCCGGTAAACTTTGGAATACCGTTTCCAAGATATACGATATCCTTGTAGTCAATGTTTCCGTCATTATTGATATCGGCGTACTTGGCATCACCTGGCTGGAACAGATAATCGGTATAGGGATAGTTAAAGCGCATCTGAACTTTCTGACCATTGGGTCCGATTATCTGATTTCCTTTTGCATCGCGGGCAATGGTAGCATCTGCATCGGTATATACGCCTTCATATTTAAAGCCATAGTATGATCCAAAGGGATTACCAATCTGCAAATAGGTTTGATAAACGCCATTTGTGGTAATCTTTACCCCATTGGTCTTTGGGTATAAATCAGATACTGATCTTAAAGTATTGATGTTTTTGGAAATGTTAAAATCAAAACCAATCGACCATTTAGTTGTTTTGATTGGAATTGTATTGATCATCAATTCGAATCCATTATTATCCATGGTTCCGACATTCATTGAGACCGAGCTGAATCCATTGTAAGTGGAAATCTGCAGGTTGTTGTAAAACATATCCCTTGTGGTATTCTGATAAAGTTCAGCATCCACAATGATCCTGTTTTTAAGTATTCCCAGGTTGAATCCTAAATTCTTTCCAATTACCGTTTGCCATTTAAGATTTGACAATTCCATGTTTGAAGGATATACGCCCGACATTCCTGAAAAGGTGTAATTATAGGGTTGGTAAAGGTTATAGAATGAATAATCCGAACCTGGTACATTACCGCTATGACCGTAGCTGGCACGAAGACTTAACTCATCCAGAAACTTAAACTGTTTCATAAAAGGTTCACCTGAAAGACGATATCTTGTCGATACCGAAGGGAATAAACCATAACGATTATTCGGGCCAAAACGAGAGTTACCGTCGGCTCTGAGTCCAACATTGATCAGGTAACGATCCAGATAACCATACTGAGCAGAAAAAAGGGCCCCAATACTTCTGGTTTCGCTTGAACTGGAAGTCAGGGATAAATCTGAGTTTTGTGTTCTGGATGCACTGGAGGGATCCTGAAGAATATCTGAAGCCGTATTTGCCGTCAATGCATTATGTGAAACGTTTTTAACGTCAGATGATTGAATAGATAATAAAGCCTGGAAAGTACTCCGATCATTGATTTTAGGAGTATAAATAAAATTTGTTTTAGTCTGTATACCAAACTGGTCACCGTCACCAAAAGAAGCCCTATTTACTACAGTTTCGTTGACAGGTCTACCTGTAGCAATTTGAGGTAAGAAAGTTTGGGTTTTCGTGTTATTGATATCAAACTGGACATCGACTGTAGCTAACAAAACGGATGGTACCAATGAGTACTGAAGATTGAATTTAGGGGTAATTCTTTCTCCGACCTGGTGACTTTGGCCGGCCAATGCCATTGCCACCGGATTATAAGTACTTGAATAACTTCCCTGAATATTTTGTGCCGGTGAAAAAAAGTTAGATGTCAGGTTACCGTATTCATCATATTGATAAACCGACATATTCGGCATCTTATTATAAGCTACATTTCTGATTGAACTGGCATAATTAAGCTGATTGTCAACATGGGTATAGGTAATATCCGTTTTAAAACGAATCCGGTTGGATACATTGTAGTCCAAATTAATTTTGGAAGTAATACGGTTTAAATTGGTTCCAACAGTAGTACCGGTTTGATTAAGATAACCCAATGAGGCATAATATCTTGCTTTTTCACCGCCACCGGTCATCGAAATATTATGATCCTGTGAATACCCGATTTGAGTAATTGCCCGAATCCAATCCGTATTTCTGGAATAATTGTAATAATTTAAAGGATCATTGGTATCATATGAAAATTCCTTGTTTGCGGTAATATTCAAAGGTAATCCGTTTTTGTTCATAACCTCTTCTGGAATTAAGGTTGAATACTGATCACCATTCAGCATCGGAATTGCATTGGGCTGTTTCGAAAAAGAGGTCTTCAGATTATAGGTAATACTGGGTCTTCCAATGGTTCCACGTTTTGTATTGATAATCAAAACCCCATTGGCTGCCCTGGAACCCCAAAGGGCGGTTGAAGCGGCATCTTTCAAAACCGTAATGTCATTGATATCGGATGGAGCGATATTTAAAAGTTGGGCATATCCGGTTTCATCTGCTGTTCCAAAGTTAAAATCAGAAGGAATCTGAGTTTCATAAGGCATTCCATCCAAAACGATCAATGGATTTGCAGAACCATTGATAGAGGCTGTTCCACGAATTCTGATCTGCATGCCTGCACCAGGGTCTCCCGTTGTTGTTCCAACATCAACACCGGATAAACGACCCGATAAAGCCTGGTCGATTGAACTTGCGCCCAAATCCTGTACTTCTTCGGCTTTCAGTGTGGAAGTAGCAATTGTTGAACTACGGGCATCGATATTCAAGCCGGTTCCGTTACTCGTTGTTTTGTTCGCGGTTACGACAACTTCCTTTAACTCGTTTGTATTGGGTTCAAGCTCAATATTGAACGATCTTTGATCATTAATGGGCAGCATAACCGTCTTATACCCTAAATAGGAAAAAGAAATCAGATTTTTTGTACTTGTAACCTTGATTGCGAAGTTACCATTAGCGTCAGTGACAACCCCGTTGATATAACGCATGTCTTTATCACGCTCGACGACTGATCCGCTGATAATGGTTGACTTGTCGGATTTATCAATTACCTTTCCTCGGATGGTAATCTTCTCATTAACTTGTGCATTCAGTATAGTGCTGAAAAACATGACTAAAGCAATGAGGGAATATAAAAATTTGATAGATATTGATTTCATACGCCTTAGTATATATAGTTTAAAACGTTATCAATAGAATGAATTACGCAACGGTTAGAAAGGTTATTGCTCTTCGAAATAACGACATTGGCATTATTGTTATAAGCATCACGGAGAGACATATTATTGGGAACCGAATTGATAACTGATACGTAGGTCGGATCTCCATTACTATTTTGCAGTAAGGTTGCAAATGCACCATCTTTTCTCCCGTCAGTTGCTACCGTATTTTTATTTAAAATATGATATTGAATGAAACGGGTTACTTTATCCTTGTCAGTTGATACACTGGAAGTAAAGTTTGGAACTCCGGTCGTGGTATTTCCGGGAAGGATTCCTGCTTTCACCGCATTCACGATGGCTGCATTGGTAGGAACGAATATGGTGTAAAATGATCCCGAAACCATTCCAACAACAACTTTATTGGTAGCATCCCAAACCGGAGAATTGATCAGATAGCTGTAAAAATATCCAAAATTAGTAGGATCTGCCGTGGCTAAGGCACTGAGATGATATCCGATCGGATTTTCGGTAAAGGTCAGCAAGCCTCCGGTTGATGTTTTTCCGGCAGGAACAACTTCATGGGTATAATAAACATTGCCATTAATCAATGTATGGACACTGTCCACTTGGATATAATTTCCCTTATCCACGTTTCCGCTAGCTACAATCTGATTATTATTGTATTTAACATATTCATTGTTCCACATTTCCATTACTCCCGATCCGGAAAGATCAGTTGGATTTACGTTTGGCTGTGTTACAGATGTCTGTAAAATCCGGTATAGACGGTCTCTCGCATTGGTTGATAAATCTGCAGAAGAACCCGGTATTGTGTATGACCAGGCATTATATGCAGTGTTCCAATCATAATAAGCAGCCCTGATTGAAACATCAGGCATCATGAACATCGTGTATTTAACGCTGGGATTGATGATCGAATACTTTAACTCTGCATTCAGCGCCATCGTCATCAAGGTATAGGCCGGATTAAGATAGGGTTCCGAATAGATGGTTCTGAATACATTTGCCTCCTGAACTTTATTCATACCATAAAAAATACCATTGCTCAAAAGTTGTTTATCCACTATATTCGCAATAGTAGTTGTAGGTGTTTCACTCTGATAATTAGATGAATGAGCAAATTTACTGGGCCATACCATATTGGTCCACATGTGGGCATTCAATAAATCGATTAAAACCTGAGGGGGGGCTAAATCAAAGGTTTTATAATACTTTAAGATTTTATTGGTATAAGCACTTAACACATCATTGGTTGGAACCATCATGGTGAAACCACCTATCTGAGCATCTGTATTACCATTTAAATAGTTTTCATTATTTGGGGAGAATGCCAATGCAGCTTGATACATTTTAACGTAAACCGAATCGTTGGAGCCCGATAAAACATGATAACGATGTGTCAGATCTCCGTTGGATACATAATATACCAGTTTTGCCAACAAACTTCTGAATAGATCATAATTTGAATTAGAAGCCATATATTGTTCGATGTTTGGGCGTGGAAGTACAACCCGATCGATTTCCTGAATCATCCCATTTTCAGCAACAATATCTGCATGCACCACCTTTGCATCTGCAACATTAAAACCGGTATAGTTTGAATTGGGATAGAAAAAATTATAATCAGCAGCACTCAGCCCACTGGCATTCATAAATTTATCGGTAAAATAAGGAATAGATTTGTTGTTGTTGTCGTTAGTAGCGTACGATCCATTCCTGTTTGAACCGATAATTTTTCTTCCGGTTCCGTTTTCTG
>JAUZOX010000050.1 GCA_030706265.1 Bacteroidota bacterium
ATTTCCCAGGCCGGGGAAATAATTGGGAAAATCGGAGTTCTTTAAAAATTGGGAAATATAGAGATATTCCTGTAATCCTTTGAAATTCTTGTAATATGCTTCAACATCTATCAAAAAGTGGCCTTTTTCGAAGGTCGATCCTAAGATAAAGTGGTTAGATTTCTCGACCGGGTGTAACGAGTCGTCGGCAAGGACCCAGAAGTTCTTAGTATAGCCTTGATCTTGCTGGGCAACAACCTGGCTGATAAATTGACAAAAATGACCCGTGGCAAGGCGCATTGAAAACTGGTCAGAAAACTTGTAGTTTGCGGCAAAGCGAGGTTCGAAATAATAATTGTTGTTCCCGTCATACAGGCTCAACCTGAATCCGGGCTTAATGGTGAGTTTATCCGATAACTGGATGTGATCCTGGATATAGGAGGAATAAATCCACGATTGTTGGTTAAAATTATCATATACATACACCCGATCGGCATCTTTATGATAATAGATGCTGTTTCGGCGTGTCAGTAAACCAAAGTTGAGCTGATTGGATCCGTCCAGGTACCATGTGTTGCGAATCGAAACAGAAAAGTCGGTTAATTTATTCTGGTTGTAAGCGTTGAAATAATTGAACAAATTGGGCAGGTAATTTCGGTTGGGCCTTTGCGGTGTTGAGTCTTCAAGTACCACGGCGCTGTTATAATCATTGGTATATCCCGAAGTCCCGATCTGGACATTGGTGAAAAAGGGCCCGTTCCATTGTTTCAGCCATTCGGCACTGATTCCGTAATTGTTCCAGGTATTCTTATCGTTGACCGTTGAGCTGAGCGAATTGGTTTTGACGCCATATAAGTTATTGTAGTAATCTTTTCCTCCGTAAACACTCAACGACAGATTTTCCTTGTTGTTGACCCGATAGGTGAGTTTGGTATTGTAATCATAAAAGTAAAATGATGGCGTCGATTGATCTACTATGCTTTTCGGATTCAATTGTACCTGGTTGGTTTGCTTATCCAACATGTTTTTGGCAAATTCGGTTGAATAGACGTCGGCAAAAGAACGGCGGCCGGCAAGGACTACGGTCAGTTTATTACTGAGCGGAACTTCTGCTGCAAGGTTTCCGCTCAGCAGGTTCAAATCTCCATATACCACGGGCTTAAGTTGATTACCGGTCTTTCCTGTGATATCGATAATACCGGAGACCCGTTCGCCAAAACGGGAGTCATATCCTCCTTTGTAAACCTGGATATCTTTGATGATATTGGGATTCAACGACGAAAACATACCGTAATAATGGCTCAGGTTATAGAGGGTTTGCCCATCATAGAGCACCAGGTTCTGATCGCTTGATCCTCCCCGTATGCTTATTTCGGATGAGTTTTCGGAACAGGAGATGCCGGGCAGGAGCTGTAACGATCTGAAGATATCCGTTTCCGCAAACATGGGTAAATCGTTTAGCTTGGAAGGATTGATGGTCACCGCGAAGTCGACATCGTTTCTAAAGTCGACCATATCGATCTTAGGCGTTTTAACAATCACGGTGTCGATGATTTGGCGTTTGCGGTTCAGCTTAAATTCGCAATACTGGGCACCCTCTTTGAGGTTGATGACGGTGTCGATCTGATCATATCCGATATAGCTGATGTTTAAATTGATCGGGTCAGCAGACTTATTCTTGATGAAAAAGGAGCCGTTTGCCGAAGCGGCAATGCTAAAGTTTTGTTCCGGTATGGTAACCGATGCCTGTGCAAGCTGTTCCCCGGTTTCCTTGTCTGTGATGCTTCCGATAAGCTGGTATTCCCTGGAAACAGCGTTACCTGCCCGTGGATCTTTGTTCACGATCAGGTAAGTGCCATGTTTGTATTCAAAATCTAAATTGAAATCCGATAGTAATTTATGCAGATATTCATCGACTGTTTTTCCTTCAACTCTTTCATGAATAACGAAATTACCCAGTTTCTGTGCATCAAATGCAACTTTAATGTTATATTGCTTGGATGCTTTAAGAAGAGCGGATGATAGCGTTTCGTTGTTTTTAACCTGTTTATTTTCCTGGGCCAGAGAAGTGAAACAAAATAAGATGAATATAAACGCCAGAGAAAAAATATTAATGTTCTTTCTCTTTAATAATAATCTTATTGTTGTTGTCAATTTCATACGTTAGATCCATTGGTATGCAAACAATATCAAGGGCGTCAGTCAGGCTTTTATTCGAAAACTCTCCGGTAAAATATTTGTTGTCCAACTCGGGCAATACTAAGTTAATATTGAATTGCCGTTCAAGTTCTTTAAAGACCAAATTTAATGCAATATTCTCGAAATTGTACCTTCCTTGCCGCCAGTTGGCAACCGATTCAATGTTCTTGTCCTGGTATTTTGTTAACCTGTTATGGGTTACAATCGTGCTTTCTCCCGGGTAGATGATGACAGCCTGTTCGCCCGAATAAACCAAAACCTTTCCGGTAAGGCAACTGACTTTGAACGCATTTTCCCGGGCTAAGACATCAAACGATGTGCCAAGGACCTTGACGTTGGCAAATTTAGTATGGATAGTGAATGCTTTCCCCTTTTTAACCTTAAAAAAAGCTTCCCCTTCCAGCGACAGATATCGTTTATTGGCAAATCTGGATTTCTCGAATGCCATTTTACTTTCCGCATTCATGGATACAAAAGAGCCATCCGGGAGCTGATATTCGATGTGGCTTCCTTTTTCGGCAATGACATTGGTCAGGGAAGGGCGATGCAGGAACATCCAGAAGCCTATGAAAATAAGCATGACTGCAGCAACAGAGCTGTATATATAGATCATCTTTAGCCTGTTGTTTTTTGGGGATTCCGGGATAACCTGACTGGTAATCCTGGATTTCAGCCGGGCTAAAGCTTCTTCTTTGGACTGCGAAAATGGAACCTCGTATCCTGCAGCAAATCGAAGGATTTTATCCCGGGTTTCCATTTCCTGAAAATCCCTTTCAGTCATACCGTCTTTTTTAAAATCATCGTTCATTGTCTGCAATTTAAATATCCATTTCAATGCGATTTCTTAAAAATGCCAATGCTTTTTCCATGCGTTTCTCAATTGCTTTGACTGTCACTCCCAAGTTTTCTGCAATTTGTTTGTAAGTTAATTCGTCGATCCGATTCATCAAAAACACGGTTCGTTTTTTGTCATCCAGCTCAGCCAACGCATTTTGCAATTTGTTGTTAAACTCCTTCATTTCCAGATCAAATTCCGGAGACGCCAACGCATGGGGTTGCTGATAGGTATTGATGAACTTAAATGACACCTTCTGATGATCCATGTTGTTGTTCAGTAAGTTATTAGCAATGGTAAACAAAAAAGCTTTGATGGTATTGATTTTAACTTCATCCTTTTTCTCCCATATCTTTAGAAACGTATCCTGTGCAATATCTTCGGCCAACGCTGCATTGCCGGTTTTGTAATAAATGAAATTTCGAATGGGCTCATACCATTGATTAAATATTTGATCAAATCCGGACTGATCAATACCCTTCTCGTTGATACTCATGAATGAAATATTAGGATCCATTTTCATTTTCAGATATAATACAATCAATCATCATTTTACCCTACAGCTATCCAAAGATATTTTTTATTTTCCGAATATGATCTCAAAAAAGCAATTCGCCGGGTTAAAAACTTTTGGATCACTCTTAACGCTTATCAGATATTGTTGCATTATTTCAGTACGCTCTCAAGTGGTGGGCGCTTCCTGAGTCAGTCGCAGGCCACATGTGCCGGAAACCTGCGAGCAGATATTCAATTGTAAACACATGTTCGTACGAATTACTCATATACCGTCATAAGGTAGCGTTTACCATTGTTGCATATGAAGCAATCCCGGAGTTTGAATACTGCCTGGTTCTATGTTGTTAAAAATTCCTAATAAATGCATCAGGCGATTTTAATCGCAACGGCTTGATATCCGTTTGGCCTTTCTTGTGTGACTATATTATTCAAAGGAGTTGGCCCAATAAAGCAGGCATCAAACAGCGAAAAAAGGTCATGTGAAACATAAACAATGACATGCAATGGAATTTGTTAAACAAATATTATTATTACATTTGTTCGACCCTACAAAATCTGTTTTTTTTATTCTGATGGCTAAATTACTTAAGTCTCTTTTGAGGCAGCTTGTTTTCTGGATCTTGTTTTTTGCTTTTGCAAGGACCATTTATTTAGTTTATAACTACGGAGAAATTCATACTGATCAAATTCCATTCTTTGAAATCATTGCAGGATATTGGCACGGGCTGAAACTCGATATTGCTACCGCCTGTTATTTTCTGGTTTTTCCGCTTTTGCTAATCCTGGTTCAATCGGCCTTTAACCTCAAATGGCTTGATTGGGTGAACCGCATTTATACGTCGGTGATCATTATCCTCTATTCACTGATAACTTCGACCGAACTTGGCATCTATCCTGAATGGAAGACCAAACTTCATTACAAGGCTTTGATGTATTTTTCGCACCCGACCGAAATCTATTCATCTGCCGACAGTTCAACCTTTTTCATTCTTTTGCTGATAGCTGCTTTCATGGCCACTGTCGGGATCTTCATGTACCGGAAATATTTTTATGAGGACATTAAGTTTTCCTATTATTATTGGATGCGTCCGCTTGGGATTGCGGTTGTTGCGATGCCTTTGATGTTTGTCGGAATGAGAGGCGGGTTTCAGCAGATACCCATCAATCAGAGCCAATCTTATTATTCCAATTACAACATATTGAATCTGGCCGCCGTTAATTCAGGTTTCAACTTGTTTATCAGCGTTTCTGAAAACCTGAACAATTTAAACAAGAATCCCTTTGAAGTATACAGCAAACCGGAGGCCGAAGCGGTCGTGAAAAAGATTTTTGCTACGCCTAAGGATACCACACTCAATATTTTAACTACCAAGAGACCCAATATTGTCTTGATCATTCTTGAGAGCTGGTCCGCCGACCTGATCGAGTCGTTGGGTGGCAAACCAGGCATTACGCCCCAGTTTAGGAAACTGGAAAAGGGGGGAGTGCTTTTCACCAATTTGATTTCAAGCGGTACCCGTTCCGAACAAGGGATGGCCTGTATCTTTGGCGGTTTTCCCGGCCACGCCATATCCAGCATTACCGTCCAACCTGATAAGTATCCCAAGATGCCAAGTCTCAACAAGACACTTAAACAGCAGGGATATCAGACATCATATTATTATGGCGGGCAATTGATATACGGAAATATCAAAGGGTATATCATGTCGAATGGCTTTGACAGGATACGCGAAGTTTACGACTTCGGCAATGATGTGATAAAAGGTAAACTCGGAGTCCACGATGAATTTGTCCTCGAAAGACAACATCAGGAGCTGAACAAAACGAAACAGCCTTTCTTTTCAGCCTTATTCACTCTCAGTTCCCACTCGCCTTTTGATCAGCCGATGCCCGAAATGTTGCATTGGAATATTAAAGAACGTAAGTATATCAATTCTGCCTATTACACCGATGATTGTCTTGGTAAATATTTTGAAAAGGTCAGAAAAGAACCCTGGTATAAGAATACCCTGTTTATTCTGGTAGCCGACCATAGTCACGGTTCTTACAAGGATTGGCCGTTTACAACTCCCAACTATCATCGTATACCCATGCTCTTCTATGGGGATGTGATCAAGCCCGAATACCGCGGGTACAAATGCAATAAGCTGGGTGGCCATCATGACCTTCCGGCTACGCTGCTCCACCAGTTGAGCCTCAATGCAAAGCCCTTTAAATGGAGCGTCGATCTTTTAAATCCATACAGCCCTGCATACGGCTATTTCTCATTTGAAGAAGGGGTTGGCTGGGTCCGGAATTCGGGCTTTTTCAGTTATGATGAACGCATGAAGCATTATCACCAGATGAATTTACCTCCTGCAGCAAAAGATAGCATCGTAAAAGAAGGAAAATCGTATCTGCAGGTGCTGTTTGATGACTATATGCATTATTAAGGAGAATGGTATGAAACGAGCATGTTTGGAAATCACAAACACCGATGAAAATCATCAATGCGAGTTCCATACGACCTATTTAATCAAATTAACTACGTATGAAACGAGCATGTTTCAAAAGCACAAACACCGATGAAAATTTTCCATGCGAGTTCCATCCGACCAACTTAATAAAATTATTTACGGATGAAACCAACAAGGATGCTTATTCATTTCGGTAAGACGAAAACTAAACGTCGTTTTTCGTTTGTAATTCTTGGATGGATGTCAATGATATCCATTATTCCGGTATCTGTTGCGGGTTACATATGGACTAAAAAGCTGATAAACCAGTTTAACAGCGACGCGATAAAGATTCAAACCGCTTATTACAATGACCAAAGAAAGCTGATCAAGGATGAAGTTGATGAATTCATCTATGATATGGAATTTGAGCAAAAAATTATCCAATCAGATAGTTTGGAAATATCGGCTCAGACCCGAAAAGCTATGGAAAACAAATTGAAGAAAGAATTTTTAGTGCGTATCAGTAAAATAAGGATTGGCAAGGAAGGATATGCATTTGTCAATACAACCGACCATAAGTCATTAATTTACGATGGTAAGCTGCTATCGAAGCCGATCGATATCGTAAATTCGGGTGTTTCGGGTTGGTATGACTTATATATAGTATTCAGAGACTCGACGGTAGATGGAAAAGGACATTTTTTCAAATATCCGTTTAAATTGCATTCCGGTAATACAAGTGGTTATAAGGTCTCCTATGCCAGGTTGTACAAACCATGGGGTTGGATAGTCGGTACCGGTGTTTATTTTGATGAGATTACCAAAACGGCTAATATAGAAAGGGCCAAATTAAGGGAGAACATAAAAAGGGACATCATCCGGTTTATACTTATTATTTTTATCCTCATAGTGATATTGTTGATCAGCAATAAAATCATCAATTTAACGATAACCCATAATATTAAGGCTTTTAAAAAGATCTTTTCGAAAGCGGCGGATGATTTTTCAAAGGTTAACCTGGATACGATAAACTATGAAGAGTTCAGGGATCTGGCCAGTTCGGCAAACAAAATGATTGAAGACCGTAATCATTTTTTCGATGCGCTCAATCAGGAACATATTCTGTTGCGTTCGTTGATTGATGCAGTTCCCAATCTGATCTTCCTTAAAGATAAGGATAGCCGTTATATAGGTTGTAATCAGGCTTTTTCTGAATATATCGGTCATGCTGAGAGCGAAATAATCGGACTTACCGATTACGATTTGTTGGGTGAAAAAATGGCCAGACCTTATCATGAATCCGATAAAGTGCTTCTTGAAGCGATCCGGTTGCATAAGGATGAGAAGAAAGTAATGATGAATGAAGAACTGAATACTTATCCTGATGGCACTAAGGTTAGGTTTGAAACGATCAAAACTACGTTCAATGACGTAAACGGCAATGTTCAGGGTATCATCGGCATTAGTCACGATATCACGGCGCGTTATGAGATGGAAGAACAACTCAAGATTGCCAAAGAAAAGGCAGAAGAGAGCAATCGCCTCAAGACTGCATTCCTGGCTAACATGTCGCATGAGATCCGAACACCGCTCAATGCAATCATCGGATTCTCAAATTTGCTTGTCTTTGATGATCTGACAAGCGAAGACAAGGAGGTCTATTCCCGGTTGATTACCCAAAGCGGCGATTCATTAGCAAATTTGGTCAATGATATTGTAGACATGGCAAAGATTGAATCGGGGCAGGTTGATGTTGAAAACAGCGTCTTCAAGGTGAACGAGATCATGAAAGATTTGTATGTCATGTTTCATGAAAAGGCTATCCATGCTGAAACGGCGATAGTCGTAATTTATGATCCGGATTTATCGCATCCCGAACTTGAGTTGGACAGCGATCCCTTCCGCATCAAACAAGTCATCATTAATTTGCTCAATAATGCTTTGAAGTTTTCCGAAAAAGGAATGATCACTTTCGGATACCGGGTGAAAGAGGGCTATTGCAACTTCTTTGTTCAGGATCAGGGTATTGGAATTTCAAATAAGGACCTTGAAGTGATTTTTGATGCCTTCACCCAGGTGGATGGCACCTTCAGCAGGAAATATGGAGGAGTAGGTTTGGGACTTTCTATTTCAAAGCGGCTCATCGAACTGATGAAAGGCAATATCTGGGTTGAATCGGAACCGGGGGTAGGTTCGACCTTTACTTTCAGGATTCCGTTGAATTAAAAAGAAAAGAGGTGTCAAAAAAACTGACACCTCCTTGATCTAAAGTCATTTACTTTTTAATGTCATAAAAACAGACTTTCGGAGAATATATCTTCTCTTCCTTTTTAAGCTGTTTTATGGCCTTATCGACTTCTGCCTTGTCAACACCGGCTGCCTGGGCTATCTCGCCCGGACGCATTGGTTTTCCGGCTTCAGTCAACGTCTTCAATACCAATTCATCGATAACCATAGCTTGTTGTTTTAAAAGTGATTAAATATATTTAAGGATCAGTTTTTAGAATGCTAATCCAGCTTGTGTACCACCAGCCCGCTCCTTAGTTTTGGCTCAAACCAGGTCGTTTTAGGCGGCATGATATTGTTCGAATCGGCAATATCGATCAGTTGCTTCATCGAAACGGGATAAAGTGCAAATGCAACTTTCATCTCATGGCTATCCACTCTTTTCTTCAGTTCTCCCAATCCACGGATACCGCCAATAAAATCAATTCGTTTATCGGTACGCAGATCCTTGATGTTTAAAACAGGATCAAGAATCAGTTTCGAGAGGATCGTCACATCAAGCACATCGATAGGATCGTTGTCATTATAAGTGCCTGGATGTGCCGTCAGTGAATACCATTTCCCGTCAAGATACATGCTGAAATTGTGTAACCTGTCAGGTTTGTATATTTCGCTTCCCTTTTCTTCAATGTCAAAGACCTTCGAAAGCCTGGCAACAAATTCAGCCGTCGAGTGATTGTTTAAATCTTTAACCACCCGGTTATAGTCAATGATGGTTAACTGGTTTGCTGGGAAATGGACTGCAAGGAAATAGTTGTATTCTTCGTCACCGGTATGATGCGGATTGTTATTCTTCTTTTCATTGCCCACCAGTGCGGCGGCAGCTGTTCTGTGATGGCCGTCGGCTACGTAAGTGTAAGGGACTTTCGTTTTGAACAACGTCACGATTTGGTCGATCAGTTTGGCATCGTTGATAACCCAGAAATGATGTCCAAAGCCATCTTCAGCGGTAAAGTCATATACGGGTTTGTTTTCCTTGATATACGATGCAACAATTTCATCCAGGTCGGCTACGGCAGGGTAGGTAAAGAAAACGGGTTCCATGTTGGCATTGGTAATGCGGACATGTTTCATGCGGTCTTTCTCTTTGTCTTTACGGGTCAGCTCGTGTTTTTTAATGATGTTGTTCATGTAATCCTGAACAGCAGCACAGCCAACAATTCCATACTGGGTCTTGCCATTCATGGTTTGAGCATAGATATAAAGACACTCCTTATCGTCCTGAATCAGCCAATTGTTCTCTTGAAACAGTTTAAAGTTTTCACGGGCTTTTGCATATACTGCTGCATCATGTTCATCTGTGCCGACCGGCAAATCGATTTCGGGTTTAATGATGTGAAGCAGGGAATGGAGATTGTCTTTCGCTTCTATGCGTGCCTCGGCAGAGTTTAATACATCATACGGACGGGATGCAACCTCTTTCGCGATACTTTGTGGTGGACGAAGCCCTTTGAATGGTTTTAAAATAGCCATATCGGATTGTTATATTATTTATTAATAATAAAATAGCGGATTCTCTCCTTTTAAGAGGAAATCCGGATCAAAAATAAAGAAAATTCCTTCTATAGAAATCTGAAATAGGCCGAAAGTTAAAAATCATCCTCTTCTTCAGCAACGAATGAGGAGCTCCTTTGCAAAGATCCAATGAGGGCGCCAATCATTTTGGTCAGTTCCATCAGCTGGTTACGTGAATACTCATTTGCCGTATTGTCCAAAAAACTGCGCTTTTGTGCCAGTGAAGTAAATATGATACATTCCCTGATTGCACTCTTGGCAAGTTTCAGATAATATACAAACTGACTCTTATTCCGGGATGATCCTTCCGAAATATTAACAGCTATAGCTATTGCCGAATGACAAAATTTCTCGCCTATAATATCGCCCGTTCGAACAGGAAACGATGCAGTAATTTGATTTACCCAATCAATATAATCCAGTGCTTTATGATAGACGCGCAGATCCTCAAATCGGAAGAAGGCTGTATTCTTTTCCAGTTCGTTCTCCATTTTAGTTGTGTGTGTTTAGTTTGACATGCTTTGGTTTTGGTTAAGAAATGGAAATTACCGGGATGGTAAACCGGTAGAATTTCGTTTACCAATATACATTAGGTTTGTTAAAAAAACAAGTCGGATTTCACTTTTGAAACCCGACTCGATAAAAATTATTAAAATCCTGTATATCAAAAGTTAAGGCTTGCCTTATTTGTTGACTTTACAAGAAATATCACCTTTTTCAAAGAAATTAACGATCTGATGTGCTGCTGCAAGACCTGCATTTATATTCGCTTCTTCTGTCTGGGCACCCATTTTCTTAGGTGTGAAGAAAAACCGGCCTGCATATTTTTCGGCAATTTCGGGTTTGCATGCAGGTTCGATATCCGATATATATTTGAAGTCGGGACGTTCGGCAAACATCTTCAAAAGCCCGTCTTCGTCGATCACTTCCTTGCGGGCGGTATTGACCAGTACAGCTCCTTTGGGCATTTTTGAAAGCAATTCAAAATTGATCGAATTCTTGGTCTGAGCCGTTGCCGGAATATGAAGCGATACATACTGACAAGTGGTGTAGAGTGCTTCGACCGTATCGACAACTTTGATGCCATCGGCTTCAATAGCTTCTTTCTTTACAAACGGATCATAAGCGTAGACCTCCATTCCGAATCCGAAAGCAATTTTGGCTACATAACGCCCTACATTGCCATAGGCATGTATTCCGAGTTTCTTGCCCCTTAATTCTGTACCCGAACTGCCATTGTAATTATTGCGGGCCATCAG
>JAUZOX010000500.1 GCA_030706265.1 Bacteroidota bacterium
ACCGGTATAAGTTATACTGACATTGCTCTGGTCTACCGGTGTTTCAATGGCAACCCGATCACCTGCATTTATGGTCCTGCTCACTTCAGGAAGGTCATTTACCTTAATTTTTATTGTCAATGTTTCTTTTGCAGGATTCCAAACAATAGAAGTAGCCCTGTCTTGTCCTTCAGGAATTCGGCACCAGAATTTTCCAAAGCCTTCAGCTGAATTTTTATCGGGCACAGGTTGTCCCCCAAAACTTTGGACATAAGGTCCAAAAGGTCTGCGTCCATTCGCTACATATTGAATACCGGGTCTCGTATTAAAACCGGATTTGCTTCCACCGGCAAGTTGATATCCCTCTTTGGTAACCACAATGCCTTTACCCAGATAATCTGCAGAGACACGGGGCGTCGCATTTAATAGAAAGCCGCTATATAAATCAGTAACTATTCCTTTCTCAGTTTCATATTCACCCCAGATAATTGGACTTGTAATCATTTGGTAACGTTCATGATTGGTAGTATTCCCGGTATAATTGATCAGATTCAGGAATAGCCTTGTAGCCACCGGATCAAGAGATGATCTGTTTGCCAAATCCAAACCGCAAAGAACAATGCTCCCTTTACCCTGAAACTGTTCAGCCAAGGCCACAGATTGCAATCCTGAACTGTAATCTGCTAGTATCGCAGTATTTGCAATATCATCTCTGTTTTCAAACGTAAAGCCGTCTGTAACGGGTTTAATAGCCGGAAAGCCCTTTTGTGTTTCATCCCAACCCGAATAATCGGACCATATCCGAAGGTTATCTCTGGTGATTCCCTGAAAGATCGGATGTTCCGTTCTTTCAACATTAACATAATATCCATTCCTGGGGGGCTTTGCCGAAACAGGATAAACCGCATTGTCAATATCAATATTATTGTTGCTGACCGGATTTGTTAACAACTGATTTATATTTTGCATGTGGATACTATCCTGGCGAAGAGACAACATCCTGCCTCCGGATAAAATATATTTTTGAATCACGGATTTATTACTTGCAATAAATTCGTCTGCAGAATTTTCACCGATTACTAAAATATGATCCTGGGGGATATTTTCAAAAGTCTTAATCTCATTGAATTTAACCTTTAGCCCTTCCAGTGACCTCCTGGTTAATCCATTCTTATCATACAACAAAACAGGAACACTTAGGGGACCCAATGCTGAAATAAAATTATGATCAGCAACAAAGAATGGATATGAATTTTGAGAGATGATTTTGCCTTGGCTTATGATTTTACCCTGAAGTTCATACTTTCCTGTAACAAGATTTGCCGGTATTCTAATTTCAATTTTTGTGCTTGTGCTTGCATAATATGGCACAGAAGATAAGGCGACACTATCCGCAAAAACTACAGATTGAACTTTGTCCTTTATTTCATAAATTAACTTCGCATTGGTTAAATCCCGAAAATCATTGTCGTCATTAATTATATGAGCAATAGGTTTAATGAGAGAACCGGCAAAAACATTGGGGGTCCAACATTCCCAACTCAACAAAACAGGTTGATATGAAATTTTGACCTGTTCGGTGACAGGTTTAGGTTTCATGTCTTCAAACTTATTAATTGTGTTCCAGTTATAAAATAAAATCGTAAATGGAAATACTCCACTTAAATTTGGATTAATACTTCGTAGTTGCCTGAAACTTTCGGTCGCCTGTTTTAATGTAAAACTCTGATGATAATCTGCTAACTGTGCCTGAAGATCTTGTCGTTCATGTCCTGTCCATGCCAGTTGTGAACTGGGATTTTTATGCGAAGGAGTCAGATTATATCTACCATCGGGACCGGTATAATTTCCAACGCATTCGGTAAATGTTACGGGCTTATTTTTAGACGGATATGGATTTATTTTCGATTCATCCCTTATGTTCAGGAATGTAAACGGTGAGCTGTAATACCATCCCCAATAACGATGAATGTCGGTTATATCACCAGTCTTACCATAACCGTATCCCGCATTGGCAATATATACCCGGGTCTCATCCCATTTCTTCAATTTATCAAAAGAATACGAAAGAAATTTTTCCCATAGCTCTGCTCTTTTACCGGCAAAAGGAGTTTCATTTGTCATGGCATATACCATCAAGCAAGGATGATGTGCAATCGAACCCAGTTTTTTGTTTTCGTACCATTCAACCCCCTTATCATAATCACCTGGAAAGCCACCATCCGTTTCATCTCCAACGGCTGCTTGTGTTTCAACTTTTTCACCACCGGCTACACTGCCGGCATAATTGCCTCCAAAGACCATCATCCCCAACTCATCACAGACGTTATACCATTCTTCTGCATCCGGAATCCTAATAATGTTCACATTAATACTCTTCATGAACTTTACATAATCCAATGCAAACTCCCGGCTGTTTTCCAACTTCGTCGGTATTCCCCGCCCCGGAGGATTAATTGCGATTCCACGCAAAAAAATAGGCTTGCCGTTTAGATAAAGAGTTCCTCCACGCCGTTCGAAACTTCTGAATCCCAGACGTTCTTTTAAAGAACTCTTTACCACCCCTTTATTTAATTGCTGTAAAGTAACTTCATATAGAAAAGGATTGTTAGGAGTCCACAGTATGGGTTTTAAATTTTTAATCGTTACTTCAAGTTGTTTTCCACCCTCATTTAAAGCCTGTGTTGGAGTTACTTTTCCTTCCCAAAGAACTTTATTATCTGATATCGATTCTATGATGACTTTAAATGTATTTGAAGAAGAGGCCACCGCTTCTTTATCAAATACCAGCCTTACATAATCAATTCCTGTAAAAGGAGTCAGCGCTGTTTGTCTACTTATGGTTGGCTGATCTTCCTGTGCATATAATGCAAAGCAGCTTAAAAGTAAAATAAAAGTGGAAACAAATGCAATTTTCATATATAAATAATTTGAATAAATAAGTCGTATGCAACTCGCTTGCAGGATTTTATCGGTGTTTGAGTTTTCAAACATGCTCGTTTAATATTTTGATATTTAGGCGCCTATTTTGTTTTTTTACTTATTTTGAC
>JAUZOX010000501.1 GCA_030706265.1 Bacteroidota bacterium
AGCCGACATTAGAGGTTCGGGGAATATCAACCTGTCGGGTTCTGCCCGCAAATTCAATATCGATATTGCCGGTTCGGGTGACGTAAACGGTCAGGATATGCCGGCGGATGCTTGCAATGTTGATGTAAAAGGCTCTGGAAACTGCCGTGTCTTTGCTATCGGTAAACTGAATGTGGATATAGCAGGAAGCGGTAATGTTTATTATAAAGGCAAGCCGGATATTTCAAATAATATTGCCGGCTCGGGTAAGTTGGAAAAGAGCTTGTGATGATTACCTTTACTTAATGCAACTACCTGCAAAATATTTCTTCATGTTTCTCCTGTTTCCCGTTTGTGCGTTTGCACAAACGGGCTGGGGAGGCGTTTTTTCTTTCCTGAACAACAATGCTTCTGCTCGGATGGCGGCAATGGGTGGCAATATGCTGGCAATAGACGATAATGACCTTTCAATTGCGCTCATAAATCCCTCACTCATTAATTCCGAAATGAATAATACGGTCGTTTTGAATTATACTGATTTTTACACCGATATCAAGAGTGGTTTTGCAGCCTATTCCCATACATTTGATAAAGCGGGTAGTTTTGCTTTTGGAATGCAGTTTGTAAACTACGGTAATTTTATCGCGACAAATGAAAACGGAGATCAGTTGGGTAGCTTTGGGGCAGGTGAATATGCCGCTTCGTTGGGGTGGGGAAGGAGACTCGATTCCACCTTTTCCATCGGTGCCAACCTGAAATTTGCGTATTCTTCCTTTGATGTTTATAATTCGTATGGCATCGTTACGGATGTGGCGGCACTTTACCATTCGCCAGGCGGTACTCATATCTCTTTGCTGGTTCGTAATATAGGCCGTGAACTGAAATCGTACGAATCGGGATATGAACGATCGGTCCCGATTGAAATTCAATTGGGGATATCCCGGAAGCTGGAACATCTTCCATTGCGCTATAACATCTTGTTGCACGATCTTCAACGCTGGAACCTGCGTTATGATGATCCTTCCAAAAGCAATACAGATCCCCTTACCGGAGAAACCGTCAAACAAGACCGGTTTATAAATATCCTGGACGAAGGGGTGAGGCATGTGATTTTGGGATTCGAACTAATGCCTATCAAACGTTTTGTGGTCCGTTTTGGCTATAATCCGCAACTTCGTAAAGAATTGAAACTCGATACAAGGGCCTCAACGGTTGGGTTCTCCTGGGGATTTGGTATCCGGATCAAGAAAATCAGTATTGATTTCGCCCGCTCGACTTGGCATTTGAATGGATCTCCCAATTACTTCACGCTTTCGGCTAATCTTTCTGATTTTTTGAAATAGTTGGAATACTCATTTTCCCCCTAACAATTGTTTATCTTTGTATCATGCAAATAACTATTGACAGTAAATCGGGTTTTTGTTTCGGCGTGATTAATGCTATCCGCATAAGTGAAGATGAGCTTGGTAAAAATAAAATTGCTTGTCTTGGTGACATCGTTCACAACAGTCGTGAGGTAGAACGCCTGAAAAAAAGAGGCCTTCAGATCATAACACATAACGACTTGTCAGAATGGTCAGGCAAAAAAGTTTTGATTCGCGCACATGGTGAGCCGCCTACTACCTATCAGACGGCCAAACAATTAGATGTTGAGATTATCGACGCCACTTGTCCGATTGTCCTTAAGTTACAGGAGAGGATCAAAAAGAGCTACTATGAAATGAATGATCTGAATGGTCAGGTCGTGATCTACGGCAAAGAAGGTCATGCCGAAGTAGTCGCTTTAATGGGACAGACAAAAGGAACCGCAGTGCTGGTTACCGGAGTCAAAGATATTGACAAGATTGATTTTTCAAAACCAGTCCGACTCTATTCACAGACCACAAAGGATCCTGTCAAATATGCCGAAATTGGAGAACTGATATTGACCCGGATGCAAACGGTAAACGGTATCAATGCAGATTTCAAACAGTTTAATACGATATGTGGCCAGATGGCAGGACGTGCTCCGTTACTGACTGCTTTTGCAAAAGAGCATAAGGTCATTATCTTCGTGGGTGGCGATAAAAGCTCGAATGCCGTTGCACTCTTTTCGGTTTGTAAAGCCGCCAACGGTTCAAGCTATTTTGTTTCCGATGCCGCCCAACTCCAGCGGGAATGGTTTGATGGTATTGATGATGTCGGGATAAGTGGCGCCACCTCAACGCCTACATGGCTGATGGAAGAAGTTGGAGAAGCGATCAAAAAAATGAATAAAGACTGAACGCTGTATGTATCTTCAACGCTTGACCATCAATAATTTTAAAAATTATAAAGAGGCGGATCTTGCTTTCTCCGGAAAAATAAATTGCTTCGTAGGTAACAATGGCGTAGGAAAGACCAATCTTCTCGACGCCATTTATTATCTTTCCGTAACAAAGAGCTTTTTCAATCTGGCGGATAATCAAAATATCAAACATGAATCACCCTTCTTTGCCATTCACGGCACTTATATCACAGGTGGCGAGGTGCAGGATCTGGTCAGTTGCATTCAACAACGCAATCAAAAGAAACAGCTAAAAATCAATAAAAAGGAATACCCCCGTATGGCCGACCATATCGGGAGGTTCCCGATTGTCATGATCTCCCCGTATGACCAGGACTTAATCAATGATGGCAGTGACTTACGACGAAAGTTTCTCGATAGTGTGATTTCCCAATTCGACAGAGCTTATTTAGACGACTTGATTACCTATAATAAAGCTCTCACTCAAAGAAATATATTGTTGAAACAGTTTGAAGAGATGCATTTCTTTGATGGTTCGTTACTCGAAATATGGGACCATCAGTTGCATCTGAATGGGACGCGCATTTTTGATAAAAGGAAGACCTTCCTTGAAGACTTTGTCCCGATTTTTAGGCATTATTTTGCTTTTATCAGCAACAGCAGAGAACAGGTTGACATCCTTTATGATACACAACTTGGTGAACTGAATATGGAAGGCCTGTTGGCAGCAAATCTTACTCGCGACAGATCGGCACGTTACACTACCAGCGGA
>JAUZOX010000502.1 GCA_030706265.1 Bacteroidota bacterium
TGAGTAAAGATGGAAAAGGCAAATGGGGCTGGGAAGAGCTGCCATATTGGTTAAAAGGGTATTCCTGTCTGGGCTATTTGCTGCATGACCAGAAGATACTAGCCGAATCCAAAATCTGGATTGAGGCTGTCTTTGCCAGTCAGCAGCCCAATGGATTCTTCGGACCGGTCAGGATTACCGATAAAAACTCACAGGACCTGTGGGCCAATATGATCATGTTATGGACGCTCCAGAATTATTATGATTATACGGGCGATAAGCGGGTTATCACGTTGATGACCCATTATTTTAAATGGGAGATGTCATTGCCTGATAACAAGATGCTTCGTTCGTACTGGGAAAACAGTCGTGGTGGAGACAATCTCTATAGTGTGTTATGGCTTTATAACCACACCGGTGAAAAGTGGTTGCTCGATCTGGCTCAACGGATTCACAAGAATACGGCCAACTGGTGTCAGAAAGACAAGCTTCCCAACTGGCACAACGTCAATGTGGCTCAATGTTTCAGAGAACCGGCGACCTATTATCTGCTTTCAGGCGATTCGGCACATCTTAATGCAACCTACAACGATTTCTATCTCATCCGAAATATCTATGGACAGGTACCCGGGGGCATGTATGGGGGTGACGAAAATTCGCGTCCGGGATATACCGATCCGAGGCAGGGAACTGAAACCTGCGGATTTGTTGAGCAAATGGCATCGGATGAAATGCTGCTCAGTTTTACCGGCGACCCGATGTGGGCAGATCACTGTGAAAACGTGGCTTTTAATTCTTATCCGGCAACCTTTATGCCCGATTTCAGGGCGCTTCGCTACATAACCAGCCCGAATCAGGTAGTAAGTGACAGCAGGGACCACAGTCCCGGGATTGAGAACGACGGTCCCTTTATGATGATGAATCCGTTCAGCAGTCGTTGTTGTCAGCATAATCATTCACAAGGATGGCCTTATTATGTGCAAAGCCTGTGGATGGCAAGTAACGACAATGGACTGGCGGCGGTCATGTACAACAGTTGCGAGGTGAAGGCAAAAGTCGGTGATGGCACTATGGTGACCATGAAAGAGACCACTAACTATCCTTTCGAAGAGAAAGTCCGGTTTGAATTGAAAACGCCCAAAGCCGTTTCTTTCCCACTCTATCTCCGGATTCCGGCCTGGTGCAAAAATGCGCAGATCAGTGTGAACGGGATGCCATTGAAGGCTGACCTGGTTTCGGGAACCTATGCACTTGTAAAACGGACATGGAAGACGGGAGATAAGATAGAGCTTACATTGCCGATGGGCATTACGGTGAAAAGCTGGGAGGCAAACAAAAACAGCATGAGTGTGAATTACGGACCTCTGACGCTTTCTTTAAAGATTGGAGAGCGTTATGAAAAAATGGACAGCAAGAAATCGGCCATAGGAGATTCCAAATGGCAGGAAGGAGCAGATCAGTCGAAATGGCCTTCTTTTGAAATCTACCCTACAACTGCCTGGAACTATGGATTGCTGGTTGATAGAGATAACCCGGAACATTCATTTAAAATAGAGCACAGACCCTGGCCGAAAAATAATTATCCATTTACCCAGGATGCTACACCGCTTGTGGTTAAGACAAATGGGAAAATCATATCAGGCTGGGTAGTCGATAAATACGGTTTGTGCGGGTTGTTGCCTCAAAGTCCTGTTGTTACAAACGAACCGGCAAATGAAATAGAATTATTGCCAATGGGAGCCTGCCGGTTAAGGATTTCTGCTTTTCCGGTTGTAGCCGGGCAATAAGTTTTGTTGCTGTTTTATATTATTCTGCCCCGACGAAATGCCTGACGAATAGTAATAACCTTAACTCGCTTTAAGGTTATTACTTTCCGTTGGAATAGTCTCTACAATCAAAGAATTCTTCATTGGCAAAATATGATCGCGTATAGCTTTGGGTTTGCATGAAACGACCATACTCGTTTTAAATTTTAACCTTTTCACGTTCCTGAAAAAGAGCAGGAACAACGTGTAAAAGATAAACAGACAAGGGATTGAAAGAGCCGTCCATGCGATGATGCCATATAAGGATATGAGTCCGATTTCACGAAACCCGTTAATGATTCCGGATTGAAAAGCAACGGTAACCTGGTGCATCGTGATGGTTAAATCACCACCGGCAAAGATTGAATGGCCCAATTTCATAAAAGGAATAAGCAAAATGATCTGAATCGGATAAGCCAACCAGTTTGCCACCTGGACAATGATAATATTTTGTCTGAAAGAAAGCGTCATAATCAGACAGATGTAGGAGGCTAAACCAAGAACCGGGAATGCACCTCCAACTACTCCGATTGCAACCGAAAAAGCCAGCGTTTCAGTGGAAACACCCTGTTTCCGGATGCCTGCAATAGGAATCAATACCCTTTTGGAAATTTGTTTCCGAATATATTGGAGTAATGCAGTCACATTTAATATATTAATTGATGTTATTTAAAAAAGGATGAATAGTAAAAATGGTCTGAATCTTCAAATTCAGCATGCGAATTTACTGTTTATTAGAAATAGATTCGTATTCTAAATTCATTTTGACATTAATTAACAAAAATCCAAATAAAAGGTTATATTGAAGAGAAGACTTATAATCAGCTTTGTAAGTGCTATTGCCGGATGCTTAACATTAAATTAACATCAATTGCCCAATAATTAATAATAGTTTAACCTGAGAGTCATATTCAGATAATATCCAAGGCTTTATTTTGTATCATAAATTAACAAACACAAAAATTGGAATTAAAGTAAAATATTTAAGGCCATTTCTGGAATACAATAGCATTGCAATACGGTTACCTGAAAAAAGAAAAATTAAAAACATTTACGTATGAAACGAGCATGTTTAAAAACACAAACACCGATGAAAATCTTGCATGCAAGTTCCATCTGACCGATTCAAAACAAATTATTTACAGATGAAAAAGACATTATTATTCATGATTTCGCTGGTAGTATTAGCCGGCGGTTCATTCGCACAGAAAATAAAAGGCA
>JAUZOX010000503.1 GCA_030706265.1 Bacteroidota bacterium
AAGATCACCGTATATCGCAGCTCATATCATTATACTTTCAAATCCTGTGAATGCAAATGTTGCCGCATCATCTTATTACCCATAACGCGTGAGGCTGTCCCAGACTATTGGAACAGCCTCGCGCCCTTGATAAAGGGTTGAACCTTGCTTGTTTTGAATTCACAAATACCCTTGAATCGAGCATCCATGCGAGTTCTATGCGTCCGATTTATTACAAATCATGAACGCATAAAAAGATTATTTCTTGGTCAGGTAGGGTTTAAAGTCAATGGCCATCAGCCCGTCTTTCCGGCCCAAAAGCAGTTTGTTCTCCCATATGACCGGTGATGCCGGAACAGCCTCTTCAACCGGTACTTCGTTGATCACCTTACCGTTTTTACAGTTCACAAAATAAAGGTACCCTGTATTACCAAAGGCTGAGCTGTTCATGATCAGGATTGAATCCTGCCAGAACACTGGCTTTACAAAAAACACCCCCTTGGTTGGGACGGTCCATTTCACCTTTCCCTCGTTAAAACAGTAAATCTTGTTGGCATTGATGGTCGAACCGACGATCAGGTCTTTCTTGTAAAACACGGGAGTGGTGGGAAGATAAGTCTGGTCAGGATCGGTAAACGACCACTTGGGTTTGCCGGTCATGATATCGATCGGATTAAAGGTATCGTGCTGGCTGCCGAAATAAAGCAGGTTATCCTTGATGACCATCTCGGAAACCACGGCGCCATACTTGGGCCGGGTATTGGGCATTTTGTATTTCCACTTCAGCGACTTGGCAGGAATAGACACGGCATAGACCGTTCCGTCCCAGTCCCCGAAATAAATGATACCATCCTTGATGACCGGTGTGGAACGGATCACTTTTTTATCCGGAGTGGTGTATTTGAAAACCCCCTTCCCCGTCTTGATATTAACGCCGTTGATACAACCGTATTCATCGCCAAAGTAAGCGATATCGTTATAAATGACCGGAGATGAATGATGATAATCCGTTTGATCCACTGAGATGTTGGGCTCGTTTTTACCGTTCGCAAAGCACCACAGTAGCATTCCATCTTTGATATCAATCCCGTAAAGTGCATTACCGGCCTCAAAGCAGACCACGTTGCCTTTAATGGCTGCACGTGAATTGATCGGGTGGCGTACTTTGCAGCTCCAGGCTTCAATCCCGTTCTTGCCATCCACTGCATAGAAATTACCATTCATATCCCCAAAATAGATGATATTGCCACTGACAATAGGAAGGCTATGAACCGGACCCGAGGCGTTAAACTTCCATAAAACATACTCTTTGGGAATCTGGGCTACGGATAGCAACGGGTACCACAATCCCAAACATAAAAAGAAAAGGAATTCCTTACGTAGAAGTTTTTTCATAAGTGGTTAATTTTTAATGATAAATATTTATGTTGTCTCAAATTATTATCACAAAAATCTCAGGAAAAACAGTTTAACGATCGATCCGGATTATTTTCCTGCTCATCCATTATTTCAAAATCACACATCCACAGGATCTGCTTCCCTTTTACTTACCCAGCCTTAACAGGCTCCTTTCTGCATTTTCAAATATAATGATAAAATATCGAAAATGTTCATATTTTATCATTTTTATTTTAAAATGTTTAAATAAAAACAAAAAAAGTAGATTGTTTAATCCGATAATAATTTGATTAAAATAGCCTTATGGAACGCACATGTCAGATTTTCATCGGCGTTTGTGATCTTTGATCATGCCCTTTTCATAAGTCACTACTCACAGAATAAACAATAAATGGAAAGTGCAGGTTTGATGCTATTTTGGTGATCTGCTTTTCAGCTGCTAATTCATGCTGTCTATTGATGGTCCACAAGACATAGCCGACAGGCTGGTATTATTAAGATATTCAAAATCAATTGAATTATCAATCGCGTGCATCACCTTCGGGTTTACAAAAAACTGTTGCTCGCTGCTTTTTATTCCTTCGGTGCATGGTAGTAATGTATTCGCAGGCATTGCGGATGGCAATGACCGGAAACCAACCTCAGATTACCCAAACACCCTCCTTCTATATCCCTTTAATTTAGGGAATATTGGGGAATAAAAGACAATATTTCACTGATAATAAGAAGATTTGCTTTTCGAAGCAGCAGTCAAATCTTTTTCTATTTTTCCAAATCCATTTTCTCAAAAATCGTTCCAAAACCTTCAACCTTAACTTCCGACTCAACCTCATATTCATTTTCATTTACTTCAAGTTAAGGCTTATGAGGCTGCCTGAACTTTTGAGGCTGCCTGCTGAAATCGACTGGTATTGATCGTATTCAATGGCTTTCGATGTATTCATCCAGCTCCTTGTGCCATTGATCGGGCTGCAAAGTACCGGGGACCGTCGTTTCGCCAAACAAAAGATCGATCATGTAATGAGGCCTCTTGCCTCCGATGAATACCGACTTGCTGCACGACACACAGTACACAGCCACATCCCAGACCGGCATTTCGGAAGTACGCTTTTTCATCTGTTTCTTCACCTGTTCCGTCGGGATCGCCCCGTAGAAGCTATCCCCGCAACATGTACTTTTCGTCTTGGTGTGTTTGGGTTCAATGACTTTGATATTCATCTTTTCCAACAGCATCCGGATGGCATCCTGAACCCTAGCCTGATCCCGTGTGGGGCATGCGTCGATGACCGACATCTCCATTCCCTGATAATCGGGAAAAGGAAAGAAATCACTTCCAGCCAGGATTTCCCAAAGCGAAACGGTAGTGGTGTTCTGATAGTTGTTGCGGAAACGCTTGTCACAACCCGGGCAAATGTTGATCACTTCAGTCATGACTGCAAGCCGTGGCTCATGCCGGCAACAGGTATTCAGTACCTCCATTTGGCCCAGATTCTCATTGAGTATAACATGCAGCTTTTCAGCCAGGTAAGGTTTATACAGCATCAGGGCACAACCCGGTGCAAATATCTTTGGCATTGGTTTTTGCATTATTATCGATTCAGGTTTATCACTTTAAAATTTAAGT
>JAUZOX010000504.1 GCA_030706265.1 Bacteroidota bacterium
CTTTGTCAAACAAATCCCATACTTTTCAAAGCGATATAAAGTCGTTGTTGCCGACAGCCGTGCTCAGGGCAAGTCAGTGGACAAAAACGATTCGCTCACCTATGAGATGATGGCGGACGACTACGCCGCATTATTAAATGCGCTGAAAATAGATTCAGCGAACGTAATAGGCTGGAGCGACGGTGGTATTAATGGATTGTTGCTAACAATCCGCCATCCTGGGAAAGTGAAAAAGCTGGTAATAACAGGAGCTAACCTTCAACCCGATTCTTCTGCGGTGGAACCCGATATCTTAAAAAATATAACTAAAACGTACAACATGTTTGAAGGTTGGTTCAAAGAACCGAGAGCCAAAACCCCTTTAGACTCTACTGTTTTTAAATACTTTAAACTCCTGGCTGAGCAGCCACATATCTTGCTAAGCGACCTCCATAAAATCTCGGTTCCCACGCTGGTTATTGGTGGTGACCACGATGTAATCCGGCCTGCCCATACCCTGCAAATATTTGAAAATATCAGGAATGCCTATCTCTGGATACTGCCCAATTCGGGACATAGCACCTTGATTGCCTATACGGATGAATTTAATGACAAGGTGGGCACCTTCTTAAATTCACCCTACCGGAAAATCCAGGAGAGGTCGCGTTTCTTTTAAAACAAACCACTACCCTATTTATATTATATCAGCGATCACTGATTTTATTTAGATATGGTATAAATTGCAATTTGTTTTCATAATATCTTAATTTCCAGGTAACATTAATTACTCTGGCAGGTTTATAATCTATCGTTATAAACCTTTCTGCAATGAAAAAACATTTACCCTTGGATAGTTATGGTCTCCGGAGGGACACAATCCAAAAGAAAGATGCGGTTAACATCATTACAGGTATTTCGAAATTTCTTATCATTTTCCTGAGTTTGATTTTCAGTTCCGGCAGGACAAATGCAGTTCCCAGCTATGCCCGGCAGACCGGTATGTCGTGCAGATCCTGTCATTACTCTTTTCCCGAACTGACTGCTTTCGGACGGCAATTCAAAATGAACGGGTATACCCTGACATTCATGAAAACCATCGAAGCCAAAGACGACAGCAGCAAATCAACAAAACTAAACTTGCTCAGCTATTTGCCATTGTCTGCAATGGTCCAAACTTCTTTCACGCAACTGGCAAGTGATATCAAAGGGGTTCAAAACCATACGGTTGCATTTCCTCAACAACTCAGCATGTTTTTTTCAGGAGAAGTAACGCCACATCTGGGTACCTTTATTCAAATGACGTATGACGGACAAAGCTTTGGAATGGACAACGCCGACATCCGTCTGACCAATACCTCAAGTCTGGGTTCAAAGAGTATCACATATGGGCTTACCGTAAATAACAACCCTGCTGTCCAGGATGTATGGAACACCTCACCGGCATGGCGCTTCCCTTCTGCCACTTCCGCCGCAGCAGTAAATCCTGCAAAATCAGCAGACATCGAAAGCCTGGGTATGCAGGTAGCGGGTTTGGGAGCATATGCTTTATACAATGACTGGCTGTTTGCCGAGTTGACTTTATACCGGTCGGCACAGCAGGGTGCTACTAATCCGGCAGATACTACCAGTTTCATGGCGCTTAAAGGATTAACCCCCTACTGGCGATTGGCATTGCAGCACCAATGGTCGTCCAATTATATGGAAATAGGGACCTTCGGCATGGCTCCACGACATTTTCAGCAGGGCATTACAGGTGAAATGGATAACTTTATCGACTGGGGCTTTGATTTCCAGTATGAACACACCATGTCATATGGGACTTTTACCCTGCACACCTCCCTGATTACCGAAACAGAAAAGCGGGATATTTCCAGCAATCAGTACGATAAGTTAAACTTCAACTCCTTTAAGATTGATGGAAATCTTTATTTAAAAAATGGACTTGGAGCCACTTTGGGTTACTTCACCAAATCAGGATCTCAGGACGTAAAGGTCGGCAGTTTAACCAATAAGCCCGACAGCAGAGGCTATATCTTTCAACTCGAATACCTGCCTTGGTTCAATACAAAATTAACGCTACAATATATTGTCTATAACCGATTTGACGGTAGTGTAAAAGATTACAATGGTATTGGGCGAAATGCAAACCACAACAATACGCTTTACATATTAGCCTGGATTAATTTTTAACCACCCCTAAAAGTTACCCGATATGATAAAATCTAAATGGATCATTCTGTGTATGCTGGCCATGATTATTATGATTGGTGCAGGTACTATTTTTCAGCAGTCAAGGCCTCAGAATGAGGATCCGGGTATAGGTCCCGTCAAGAATGTTGCCTTAGGCGCCATCGATCATAAAATGGTTACCGATGGGAAAAAGCTCTTTACCGCGAAATGCCTTTTGTGCCATGACCTGGACACTAAAAAAACGGGGCCTCCTCTCCGTAATATTACCAAAGAACGCAAACCTGAGTATATCATGAATCTGCTTGTCAATTCAGTTGAGATGCAAAAGCAGGATCCTTATGTAAAGGACTTGTTAAAAAAATATAATAATGTGATCATGCCCGACCCGGCAATAAATCAGGCACAGGCCCGTACAATCCTTGAATATCTGCGTTCAGTAGCCAAATAGTCCCGCCATTTCGTCCTCCCTGTAAGGAGAGTCTTGTAATTGACATTCAGTCACATCAGAAAAAACAAACTGAATATCAATGCATGAGACTCTCCATTTTTTAATTTAGCTTTGCAAATATTATGTTCATCCGTTAAACCATTTACCAATCGTTACATCTAATAGTCTATAAGATAACTGCCAATATGAAAATTGAAATGCCTACAGTTACTGGAGACAATCTCATGATGCAAACTAATATAACAGGATCCGACCAATCAAATGATTCTTTCCAATCACATCATACCTTTACCGAAAGCCAGGCCAAAAATCTAATCACTCTTTTTGCAGATAATCAACGAGAGCTGTTTTCCTTTTTCCTATCGGCATTTCGCATCC
>JAUZOX010000505.1 GCA_030706265.1 Bacteroidota bacterium
GTCGTTCATCTTGTTCGAGGTCAATATTTCTCCTTTCACCTGTGCGTATTTGCCGGCCGAAAAGTCGCAGGTGATCTCCTGTGACCTGTTGGGATCAAAATTGGCCAGAGTGATATGGGTCTTGCCGTTTGCATCTTTTGAAGCCGATGCACTTACCGACGGGATGGTGTCGTTGCCCATGACATATTTTTCGCACTTGAGCTGAAGCGGAATAAAAGTGGCATTCTGGTGTACTTTAAACATCTTGAAAACATAGTATGTGGGAGTTAGCACCATCTTTTCATTCTTGGTCAGGATGAGTGACTGCAACACATTGATGGCTTGGGCCAGGTTGGCCATTTTCACCCTGTCGCAATGGGAGTTGAAGATGTTCAAATTCAAGGCAGCCACCATGGCATCTCTCATCGTGTTTTGCTGGAAAAGGAATCCGGGATTGGTTCCGGGTTCTACATCAAACCAGTTTCCCCATTCATCCACCACCAGCGCAATGCGTTTCTGGGGATCATACTTGTCCATGATTTCAGAGTGGGCCGCAATGATCTTGTCCATTTCGAGCGATTTTCTAAGCGTTGTAAACCACTCCTTTTCCCCGAACTGGGTGGCTGATCCCTTGTGATTCCAATTGTCCATGATGGTATAATAGTGAAGAGATATTCCCTGCATCATCTGCCGGTTCTTTGGATTCTTCAGCATGGTTTCCATCCAGTTGTAATCACGGTCACTCGGTCCGGATGCAACCTTGTTGAGCTGATTGCCCGGAAAACTGTGCAGAAATGTAGAATACTGGCGGAAGAGATTGCCATAGTAATCCGGAGTCATGTTTCCGCCGCATCCCCAGGTCTCATTACCGACTGCCCAATACTTGACCTTCCACGGTTTATCACGCCCGTTTTCTTTCCTGAGCTTGGTCATGGGACTGTCATTGGAGGAGGTAAGATATTCCACCCATTCCTGCATCTCCTGGACCGAGCCGCTACCGATGTTCCCATTGATATAAGCGTCACAGCCAAGTAACTCGGTGAGGCGCATGAACTCATGGGTTCCGAAAGAATTGTCTTCCGTCACGCCTCCCCAGTTTGTGTTGATGATGGCCGGCCTCTTTTCCCTGGGACCGATACCGTCTTTCCAATGGTAGGTGTCTGCAAAACAGCCACCCGGCCAGCGAAGGTTGGGGATGCTGATTTGGCGAAGGGCATCCAGCACATCGTTGCGGAGGCCGTCGGTGTTAGGGATGGAAGATTTTTCTCCAACCCAGAATCCTCCATATATACAGGCTCCAAGGTGTTCTGCAAAATGACCGTATATGTCCTTGCTGATGGTAAGCTTTGCCTGGTCGGGAAAGAGCGAAATGCTCCCTTTAGTCGTTGCCTCTTTTTGGGCAAACATGGTTGCCGGTAACATGCCGGCAACGAACAGGCAAATGATGAGGATGAATGTTCGGGATAATGTGTTCATATGTTATTATATTTGAATTAAACCGGTCATATGGAACTCGTATGGATGATGTTTCAGAGACGTTTGAGTTCTCAAGTAAGCTCGGTTCATTTAAAATTCTTGTTTGGAGTATTCTTAACTAAGGATTAAATCAAATTGATCAAGCAGAGGTTTGTAAATGAGGTTATTGGCCATAATAGGCATCTTTACCATGTTTTCTGAGGTAATGTTTATCCAACAGAAACTGATCAATGGGTTGGGTGTGCCCCAGGCTGAAAGTATGAAACGCCATTTTTGCCACTTCTTCTAAGACTACCGCATTGTATACCGCTTTTGCAGGAGTGCCTCCCCATGCGAAGGGCCCATGGCCTGCCACCAGCACGCCGGGTATGCTTTCGGGATCAATATGCTGAAAAGTCTTTACGATGACATTTCCCGTTTCAACTTCATATTGTCCGTTGACTTCGTCTTTTGACAGGCTTGGGGTACAGGGAATAGCGCCGTAAAAATGGTCGGCATGCGTAGTGCCCAAAGCAGGAATGGGCATGCCCGACTGGGCCCACGCGGTGGCACAGGTTGAATGGGTATGGACAATGGCGTTGATCGCAGTGAAATTCCGATAGAGGACCAGATGAGTCGGCGTATCTGAAGAGGGTTTGAGTTTGCCTTCGACTACTTTGCCGTCTTCCAGGCTCACCACTACCAGATCGTCAACCTTCATCTTGTCGTAATCTACCCCGCTTGGCTTGATCACCATCAATCCTTGCTTGCGATCGATGCCGCTGACATTTCCCCATGTAAAAATGACCAGACCATGTTTTACCAATGCAAGATTTGCATCAAAGACTTCTTTTTTGAGTTCGTCTAACATAAAACTATAATATTAGGGGGTTATAATTGGCGAAATAACTTTGATCATTGCCATATGCCAATGTAAAACCGGCAGATGACAATGATCAAAATCTTAACAAGTCATCAAATTAATGCAATGACTAGAACTTGAGGCCGTTTGCCAGGTGATAGTAAACATCATTCCATTTAAGTTCTTTCTTAAATGCTTTGACGCAGGTGTTTCTACCGATGCTGAGATGCTCCAGGCCTGCTATTTCAGCAAAGTCGTACAGGTGGGCATTGGTGAGCGCCTTGCTGAAGACGGTATGATGTGCGCCGCCTGCATAGATCCAGGCTGCAGCTGCTGTAGGCAGATCAGGCAATGGAGACAATACTACGCGGGCTACCGGCAACTTGGGTAAATTCTGTTCCGGGGCAACCACATCGACGTCGTTGACGATCAGGCGGAAACGATTTCCCATGTCGATCAGCGATACATTGATGGCAGGACCTGCACCAACGTTGAATACCAAGCGGGCCGGATCATCCTTGCCACCAATCCCCAGCGGGTGAACTTCGAGGGAAGGTTTCTTTTCGGCAATAGAAGGACATACTTCGAGCATGTGGGCGCCCAGTGCCTTCATTCCTTGCGGATGGAAATGATAGGTGTAGTCTTCCATGAAAGAGGTGCCACCATCTAATCCTAAAGCCATCACTTTTAAGGTTCTCA
>JAUZOX010000506.1 GCA_030706265.1 Bacteroidota bacterium
ATCAACTTTGCCGTAAGCAACCCGTAAAGTTAAATTGGCATCGGGATAAAAACGTTTAGCGGGTTGCATCTCCATCTGAGCTTCCATATAAATTCGCTGCAGGCTGTCTATCTTTAACTGTAAATTATTCAGCCTGTCTGCAAAATTTGCATCCATAAACTGGCGGGAACTATTGGCAATGAGATATATTGGGTCTGTTTCGATCTTGCGATAGTCTTTTGCCCTAAAGCTCTTCAAAAAAGCGATTATCTTATCTTTGCCCGTAAAAATAGATTTTTCAAAGAGTTCGTTTGCCATTAACGTATAGTCGCCCTTGTACTTTTTGACAAGTGCTGATAAAACGGGCGGAAGATATTTTGGATCCAGTTCATTAACAACCGTTTTTGTAAGACTTGCAAATGTTTTTTTGTCGATCGGTTGATAGTAATCTTTGAAAAATGATTGGGCGTTCAGCTTATATGCTTCAATTGATTTTTGAAGGTTTTCAGCCGTGGTGCTTTTATCGTTGCACAGCATTACAAGATTGGAAAAACCAGACGCGTAGCTTACCGCTTCTGTACCCATGATGCCTTCAGAAAAATAGGTTGACACCAGATTAAGCGGCGTCAACTCAGAATAGAGCTTTGAAAATTCGGGCAGTATGGAGCCGTATTTTTCTTTCCTTTCTTCAGAAGCATTGACCCAGGTTATAAAATTGGTTTCAAATTCCTGCCGCTTTGCAATGGCATTAATTTGTTTTATCCCACGGCTCTCACCTATCATTTTTTTCCAGCCATTTGCTATGCCTGCATTCTTTGACGCATATTGAATACGGACCAGCGGATCTTGATTCTGGTACTCATTCATGCTGTTTAACCGGATATCCCGGAGCCTGATTGAAACCGGATTTTTAACTTCGGCCGTGAGCTGAATGGCTTGAGAAGGAATGTATTCCTGGGTGCGTCCGGGATAACCGAATACGAAAGTAAAGTCGCCTTTGTTAACCCCCTTCAATGATATGGGGAGTGAATATTTAGGTTTATAAGGCACATTGTTTTTGGAATAGGGGGCAGGATTACCATTTTTATCGGCATAGATACGAAATACTGAAAAGTCACCGGTATGACGTGGCCACATCCAGTTATCGGTATCGCCTCCAAACTTTCCGATGTTGCTGGGTGGGGCCCCTACCAGTCTGATATCGCGGAAGACCTGGTTTACCAGAAGAATATATTGATTTCCATAATAGAATGGGCGTACTTTGGCTTCGTAGGTTGTCCCCCTGGTCGCTTCTGCAATTATGCGCTCACTATTCATTGTGATGGTTTTAGAACGATCAGCTTCGGTCATTCCCTTGTGAACGCCTTGCAATGCCTGTTTTGTGACGTCTTCCATTCTGACCAAAAAAGTAACAGTCAAACCCGGATTGGGTAATTCTTCTTCAAATTTTGTCGCCCAAAATCCATTGGTGAGATAATCGTGTTCAAGAGTACTGTGCTTTTGTATTAAACTATAACCACAATGATGGTTTGTCAGTAGCAATCCCTGATCAGAAACAACTTCTCCGGTACATCCGGAGCCAAACAGTACGATCGCGTCTTTAATTGAAGCCTTGTTGACATTGTAAATATCGGTTGCCGATATGTGCATCCCCATATCCTGCATTTCTGACTCATTCAATTGTTGCAAGAGGTAAGGCAACCACATGCCTTCTTTTGCAAAAAGACTAAAAGGAAGCATCAAAAAGACAAAAACAAAACTCTTGTATTTCATACGAAAATTATTTGATTAAATAGGTCGTATGGAACTCGCATGGATGATTTTCATCGGTGTTTGTGTTTCCAAACATGCTCGTTTCATACTTTACAGCTTTGAGTTAGAATTTTACTGCAATAGTTTCTATTTCGATGAGGGAGCCGAGCGGAAGTTTAACAACTCCAAATGCTGCACGCGCAGGAGGATTACTGGGATAATACTTTCCATAAACTTCATTCATGGCCGCGAAATTATTCATATCACTTAATAAGCAGGTGGACTTTACAACATCACTGAATGAAAATCCGGCAGCTTCAAGAATAGCGCCGATATTTTTCAGTACCTGTTCAGTTTGTTCCTGTATGCCGCCTTCGATGAGTTTTCCGGTTTCAGGATCGATCGGAATCTGTCCTGAAATATACAATGTGTTGTTTGCTTCAACAGCCTGGCTGTATGGTCCAATGGCTTTTGGCGCCCTTTCGGTGGAAATAATTTTTTTCATACGGAAATAATTTGATTAAATAGGTCGTATGGAACTCGCATGTAAGATTTTCATCGGTGTTTGTGATCTTCGATCATGCTCGTTTCATACGGAAATAATTTGATTAAATAGGTCGAATGGAACTCGCATGTAAGGTCGGTTCAGTGGTGTTTGTGATTCTCTATCATGCTCGTTTCATTGTATGTGTTTAATATAGATTATCACGGAAGTCTTTACGTTTTGTTATTTTCAGATCCTGGAGTAATGATGATTTAGCCCGGATAGTGAAGTCCCAGCTTTTAATATATCCAAAAGGTATCCAGTTGAAGCTCATCTCGAAACAATGCAGGTCGCGGTTTATCGTAAACGAAGTATAGGATAACTGATGGCTTTTGAAGTCATATCCGGATGTAAAATTGACCTTCCAGCTTGGTGTAACGCTTACATCTCCATTAAACATTACGGATTGAATTAAATTATTCTGTAGTTTTTGGGTTGCCGGATTCTTAACGGTGGTCATCATAAAGGTATAGTTCACAGTGAATGACCATGGGTTATTCCAGTTCAGGTAATTCTGCGGATTGTTGAGGATGTCCTTTTTCTCAGCCTCCACTGCCGGGTTTGTCTCTCCAGGCGCATTAGGCAGATTGGACTTAAGCGCTGCATTTGTTGCTGCAACTTTCTGTTTCCCGCTTTTACTTGTAAAGGTGTGGCTCAATCCAAAACTCCAGTTTGCATCTTCAAAGCGAAGAAGTTTTCGGTCATAATCCCAT
>JAUZOX010000507.1 GCA_030706265.1 Bacteroidota bacterium
ATTGCAGCCAATCGGCATTGAAAAGGGGATTTCTATAATCAATCATATCAATCCAAAGCTTCCACTTATTGTCAGCGATCATTCAAAATGCTTGCATATCCTTCAGAATATTATTGGCAATGCCATCAAGTTTACAAATGAGGGCACTGTTGAAATATCGGCCGATGTTGATAACAAGTTCATTCATATTTCGGTCAAGGATACCGGGATAGGAATTTCCGTTGAAAATAAGCCCTATATATTCGATGAGTTTAGGCAGGCAGACGACAAGGCATCAAGGGTATATGGGGGAACCGGTCTTGGCTTGGCAATAGCAAGCAAATATTGCAATATGTTGCAGGGAAAGGTCGAGGTTGAAAGTCAACTGCATAAAGGTTCCGTATTTACGGTTACATTGCCCATTATGCCAGATCATCTGCAAATCGATGAAAATGAAACTAACATAAAGCCCTTTACAGACAAAACGATCACCCCGCCCGCTGTCAGCCTCAAACCTGTTAAAGGGAAGAATATATTGCTGGTTGAAGATAATGAGGCGGCCATCATTCAAATGAAAGACATTCTGATGAATGACGAATACAATATTCGCATTGCCAACAATGGAAAAGAAGCATTGGAAATCATCCCATCTTTTGTACCGGATGCTATTATACTTGATTTGATGATGCCGGAGGTGGATGGATTTGATGTATTGGTGTCTATACGTAAAATGAAGGAAACCAGTAAAATACCTGTACTCATATTATCGGCCAAACATGTGACCAACGAAGAACTGGGTATGCTGCGCGGAAATCATATTTATCAGTTAATCCAAAAAGGGGACATCAATAAAAATGAACTTTTGGGTCATATCAGAAATATGGTTACGATGAAGAATACCGAAAAAACAGATCTTCTCAGTTTAAATCCGGATCTGGCTTCGGGCTTTGGGAAAAAATCGATATTGGTAATAGAAGATAATCTCGATAACATGGAAACAGTGAAAGCCTTACTGGTAAACGAACACGAGATCATCGAAGCATTGGATGGGTTGGATGGATTGGGTAAAGCCAAAAAACTGCTTCCTGATTTAATCCTGATGGATATTTCGTTGCCGGGAATGGATGGGGTGGAAGTGCTAAAAGAGATAAAGAAAGATAAAAAAATACAAAATATACCGGTTATTGCCCTGACGGCCAGGGTGATGAATGGAGATAGAGAAGAATTGCTGGCTCATGGGTTCGACGACTATATTTCAAAACCAATAGACAATGCAGTGCTTGAACGAACGATTAATGAATGGTTACATGGAAACTAAGGCGACAAAAATATTGGCGATAGATGACAATTATGACAATTTAATTGTTTTAAATGCTTTATTGAACGAATCATTTCCGTCAGCTCAATTGTTTACATCTCAATCGGGTAAAAAAGGAATTGAACTTTGCCGGGAGCATAAACCCGATGTCATATTGCTCGATATCGTAATGCCTGTAATGGATGGTTATGAAGTTTGCAGAACGCTGAAAAACAATACTGAGTTTAAAAATATTCCAGTTGTGATGGTAACAGCTGCCCGGACAGACAGGGAAAGCCGGATTAAGGCAATTGAAGCGGGTGCCGATGGTTTTTTGACAAAGCCTTTGGATGAATCCGAATTCATCGCCCAGGTTAAGGCAATGCTTAGAATTAAGGAATCGGAAGATCGTAAACTTGATGAGAAGGAAAGACTGGAAAAACTGGTAAAAGAAAGAACGGAAGCGCTGGAAGCCGAATTGCAGGAAAGGAGAAAGGCGGAACAAGAGCTCAATGATTCGCTTACTAAACTCAAGAAAAGTAAGGAAGTAGTCATGCTTTTGATGAGAGATTTGGAATCTGAAATTGAAGATCGCAAGCGGATAGAACAATCCTTGAATGAGACGAACCTGAAATATGCGGAGGCTCAGCGTTTGGCACACATCGGTAATTTTGAGGAGGACCTGCGTACCAATGAAACCAAATGGTCGGAAGAAAAGTATCGCATTTTTGGTATCCCCACAGGTACACCGGTTAAATGGAAGGATGTAAAGCGATGTATATCAATTGAGGACCAGGTTAGATTGGATCAGGCTTTAAGGAATGCTTTGAAAGGAAGCAACCATTTCAGCATCGTTTTTAAAATCATCAGGCCGGATGGAGAATTCAGATACATCAAGGAAGAAAACGCAGTGATTAAGGACCAACATGGAAAACCAATCCGGATTGTTGGAACATCACAAGATATAACCGATCTCAAGCTTGCTGAAAATGCATTGAAAGAGAGTGAAGAACATTTTCAGCTGTTGTTTAATTATGCCCCTATTGGTTATCAATCGCTTGATGAAAAAGGGTTCTTAATTGATGTTAATAATGCCTGGCTTGAAATATTTGGCTACTCAAAAGAGGAGGTTATCGGGAAATGGTTTGGTGATTTTCTGGTTCCTCAGTTTAAAGATGCGTTTAAGGAACGGTTTCTGCTCTTTAAAAAATGGGGTAAGGTGCATTCGGAATTTGAGATGCTTAAAAAAGACGGTACCCAAATCATTGTTGCCTTTGACGGTAGAATCGGTCATGCACTTTCGGGAGAGTTCAAACAAACCCATTGCGTGCTTAACGACATCACTGAACAACGGCGAAATGAGCTGGAACTGAAAGAAAGCTATGACTTCACTAATTCCCTGTTGAAAACGATTCCATTTGGAATCGATATCGTAGACAAAGAGGGCAACATCTTGTTTCAGAATGAGAACTTTAAAAAATATTTTGGAACTGATGCGATAGGCAAGAAATGTTGGGAGGTATACCGCGATAAAAAAACGCAGTGTGAAAACTGTCCGTTAAAGAATAAGATAAAAATCGGTGTGACAGAGGTATGCGAATCTCCCGGTATTCATCAGAGTAAAACTTTCGAAATCAGCCATACCGGCATGATGTTTAAAGGGGAGAAAGCGATGCTTGAAATATTTCAGGATGTGACCGA
>JAUZOX010000508.1 GCA_030706265.1 Bacteroidota bacterium
GGTAAAAATCATGAACTTAGCATTAGACTCCGTTGCACCATTCGACACAGCTTCATTGTCAAGACCAGCCTTAGCTTTGAACCTGTTGTATCCTTCGGGTACCGTATACACAATAACCGAAGAGGTATTGGTGCCAATGCCATTGGCGTATTCCTTGTTGTTTACAATCAGAGCCTTGTTATTGATGCTTGCATTGATAACCAGTTTTTGCCTGCCTGAATTCACCTTATCCCATTTTAAACCGGTAAGTTTCAGGGTATCCTTTCCGATTAATTCGGGTTCAATCCAGTCGGCTATATGTTTTTGAAACTCTTCACCATTATCGGTTGTTACCAACCAAAGTTTTTGAGCGCCTTTCAGATCAAGATCGATATCGACACTTTGGTTCGGAGTGGTTTGGGTTATCAAACCGCTTTTCCACAATGCATTGTTTTCATATATTTTAGCCTGATCAGCAGCATTAAAGAGGGCCAGGAATTTATCCCCCGTTTTGGGATCGTCAGCGATCCAGGCAATTAAATCGCTTCTATTGAAAAGTTGCTTGTTGTTTAGGCTATGTTGGTTTACATACATCACATCCTGATTGGTCAGCAGTGAAAGGGTGAAATCATCATTGTCTGGCAGGTTGCCCCCGAACATCAGAGGTGAACGAAAAATAGCAAACAGCGACATTAAAGTAATCTGCTCATCTTTTGACAATGCACTCATGCGGTTGTCGCCACGTTCGGCTCTGATCCCGATTCTTCCAAGCGGCAGCATATCGGCATCCGGAAAATGACCAGTGCCGATATAGGGTGACCAGCGGTTACAAACTGTAAAATGTTCTTTCAGCTGAGTCCAGTTATCCCAAAAATCTCCCACCGTTCTCCACATGTTGGCATGGCTCTCAATATGCCGGGCGTTTTGAATGGGAGTCTCACCCGGAGATGTGCTCAGAACGATATGGCGGCCCGTGTTATCAATGGCCTTTCTGATCATCTCGATTTCTTTAGTGTGATAAGGAACCGAAAGATCATCCACCTTAACAAAATCGAGTCCCCACGAAGCATACAATTTAAAAATTGAGTTGTAATATTCCTGTGCGCCGTTTCTTTCGGCGACCACGGTATACATATCTTTAAGCCATGGACACTGATCCTCTGTACTATAGATATCAGCAGCCCGATAACTGCTTCCCAGAATGGGGGTATTTTTCCTGACTGCTTCCTTTGGAATTCCACGCATGATGTGGATTCCAAATTTCAATCCTAAACTGTGAATATAATCCGCCAACGGTTTAAACCCCTTGCCGTTTGCCGCCGAAGGAAACCGGAGTGGACTCGGCATCAACCTGCCGTAGTCATCCATCACATATATTGCATCCTTTTCATTGTAGCCATGTGCCTTGTCGTTCTCGACATACCAGCGGATATCGACAACAATGTACTGCCATCCTGAGTTCTTCAGATACCTGGCCATATAATCGGCATTGGCCTTGACTTCCTTTTCTGTAACCGTGGGACCGTAACAATCCCAGCTGTTCCATCCCATCGGCGGGGTGGGCGCCCATTTCAGAAAGGCAAGACTGTCGCGGGGAGGGACGGGACGTGCAGATGTTCCAAAAACTCCAAATAACAGCAATAAAGCAACAACGCTACAAAATCTCATTATAAGTGTTTTATACACATTTATAAACCAATGACTAAACCATCTCGAAAACAAAAAGCAAATATAGAAAAAGATGTCATTCCAGATCAAATGGAATAGACGGGATCGGAAATTTGGAATGAATATGCCAATGAGTGCCTTGAAACGTATCCTCCAACCAATCCATCCTGCCGGTGATCATAGGTGCGGTTAGTTTTTTGGGAAAAAGACGATGCAAAACAATGGCAAGACCCGGCCACATCCTCCGGGATCAACTGGTGCCAAAGGAACACAATGAGTCAGCGACAATCCTGATTAATACACACGATTTCAAAGAACGAACCAGGTTGAGTAGAGTGCGTAGGGTGCATAGGGTGAATTACAGGAACCTATTTAGACCCATCTGGCCCTTGCAGTCATTGCGCGCATGAACCACAATCTCCCAAAGAAAAGGAAGGGTGTATATTGGGTTCAATTTTAGCGCAGGCATATTGGGTTCAATTTTAGGCGATAGCCGTAACTTGGACCAAATATGCGATTAAGGACTTTTATATGGATTGGGAAATCGAGATTGCGGGTCAAGCCCGCAATGACGTACGGGGTGCAGTGGTAACCCGGACAAAAATTAGACTTAGTTTGCAATTGATAAAAAGTGGAAAACATCTGCCAAACATGGTCCAAGTTACGGCTATCGCCTAAACTTGAACTTCAAATCGGCGATACTTGGACCAAACGGAAAATGTCTTTTCAAGCCTATTATGGGTGAGATGCAGATCCGGAGGTAATGTGAATAGAATTGATTACAGTCATAAAATGGTACCGAGAGAACTCAAATCCTTACATATCGCAATGGATTATTCTATCTTCCATTTTTTTCCTGTCGCAATTTATACCGATCTGAAAGATACAGTTTTTATCACCAGATGATCCATGCCTTTATTCACCAAGTAAATGCCGTACCTATGCCGTATTTACGCCGTATTGCATGATATGGCAAAAATACGGCATAGATACGGCCTACATATGGCATAAATAAAAAGCAGTCCTAAACTTTTGAGATAGCTTCTCATTTAATTTGAAAAGCGGACTGATGTTTGGTATTTCTTAGCCAATTGCTCAATCACATCCTGCATTTGAGCAAAGTGGGACTCTATGCTGCGAACCAACTGAAACTGTGCCCGGCAACGTTGCAAATTGTGATCCTGATGTTGAATTTTGAAGTAATGATCGCCATCAACAAAATCGGTCAAAAACCGGAGACCAATGATGAAGACCATGAACTTGGCAGACAGTGCCAGGTTTTCTATTTCAGCAGGAGTTAAAAATGTATGGGCTTCGCTCATA
>JAUZOX010000509.1 GCA_030706265.1 Bacteroidota bacterium
ATATGCAAACGCTTATTGCTGCTTGTACGGTAACTCAAATCGCACTTGTTGGCGATATCCAGCGAACGGATGATAAAGTCGAGCGGACAAACTTTTGATTGTTCGAGGAACCTGGTCTTCAACACATGGCTTGCTTCAAGCAGCTTAATCGTGTCCACATCTTTGCATACCAGTAAATTGCGCAGGTGCGAAGCAAGGCCGGTCAGAAAATGCTGCCCGTCGAATCCATTTTCAATGACTTCATTCAGCGTGAGCAGGGCAGCCGGAACATTTCCCGTTAGAAGAGCCTCTGTGATCCTGAAATAATATTCGAAGTCAAGGATATTCAGATTATCAATAACATTTTTATAGGTCAGTTCGTGGCCGGTCGAGTTAACCAGCTGGTCGAACAATGACAGTGCGTCCCTCAATCCGCCATCCGCCTTCTGGGCAATGATGTGCAACGATTCTTCGTCGTAGGTGATGTTTTCACTTTTGGCGACATAGGCCAGGTGATCGGCGATATCTTCCAGGTTGATACGACGGAAGTCGTAGATTTGGCATCGTGAAAGGATGGTCGGCAGAATCTTGTGTTTCTCTGTCGTGGCGAGGATAAATTTTGCGTAGGCAGGAGGCTCTTCCAATGTCTTCAGGAAGGCATTAAAAGCGGCGGCCGACAACATATGGACCTCATCGATGATATATACTTTGTATCTTGCAGTCTGAGGCGGAATGCGAACCTGCTCGACCAGGTTGCGGATATCGTCTACGGAGTTGTTAGACGCGGCATCCAACTCATGGACATTGAAAGAGGTAGACTCGTTGAATGATTTGCAGGAGTCACATTCATTACAAGCTTCAAAATCTTCGGTCAGATTTTCACAATTTATTGTTTTGGCGAGTATGCGTGCACAAGTGGTCTTGCCTACTCCGCGGGGCCCGCAAAATAGAAATGCCTGTGCTAACTGATTGGTTTTAATGGCATTCTTAAGTGTTGTTGTAATTGAAGTCTGGCCTACTACCGAATTGAAAGTCGAAGGCCTGTATTTGCGGGCAGAAACAATAAAATTATCCATCAGTAAGTTATAAAGAAAACGTTGCTTGTCCAAAAATACAAAAAAAAGGACAGGTTTTATGCATTAGTGGTAAAACTCTGCAGACAATTCTGTACCTTAGAGCAATAGAAATGAATCAGATGTTGCTTATTTATACTCCGGTTACAACCAACAGAATCAACTACATCTTCAAGTTGATGCTGGGTAACATTCTTGGTATTGCATACCGGGTCACCAACCGTTATGATGAATGGCTTACTTACGAAGGCCCCCGTTTTTGTTATGACACGGAGTATGAAGGCGATGAACTATTTGTCGGACAGGCGCCTTTACTTTTAAATACCGGTACCAGGAAGATTCATATCGAGCCCGTCATGTTTGAAGGGATCAAGGCCTTTTTTCCTGTCGCGTCAGCCAGGTCTGTGTTCCCGTTTGATCCTTTTGCCGCTTCTTTTTATCTGGTGAGCAGGTATGAGGAGTATTCGCCACTGCTCAGGGATGTGCACGGACGTTATCCTGCTACGGAGAGTCTGGCAATGCGTTATGGGTTTTTGCAGAAACCGGTAGTCAATATCTGGGCTGCAAGGATCGGAAATTTTTTGCAACAGCGTTATCCTGATTTAAAGATCCAAAAGCGCCATTTCAATTTGATACCGACCATTGATATCGATTCCGCTTTCGCCATCCGTAACAAAGGATTTGTAAGAGTGCTCGGGGGACTTCTCAAAAGTCTGTATGGACATGACCGGGAAAACGTCAGGCAGCGGATCCAAGTCTTGCTGGGAAAAGAAAAGGATCCTTTCGATTCTTTTGATTTTCAGTTGAAGATTCAACAAAAATATAACTTCAGGCCCATTTATTTCATCCTGATCGGTGATTACGGGAGTTATGACAAGAACATTCCCTATCTGAATAAGCCTTTCTGTGATATCATCAAGCACCTGGCCGATTATGCCGATGTGGGTATCCATCCCTCATATGCCTCCAACGATGAGCCCGAGCTGTTGAAAACGGAAGTCCAGCGGCTTTCAGGCATACTGAACCGCGAGATCCATGGCTCACGCCAGCATTTTCTGCGACTCGAGGTTCCGGCAACCTATCACAACCTGCTTAGGCTCGATATCTATAACGATTATACGATGGGATATGCTTCTCAACCGGGATTCAGAGCCAGCATCTGCGATCCATTTCCGTTTTATGATCTGGACATGGAGATTGAAACACCGCTTGTCATCCATCCGTTTATGATCATGGATGGAACCCTTGTAGACTATCTGAGACTTTCACCCGATAAAGGTTTTAAATATATCCGTCAGCTGATCGATGAAGTCAAGGCTGTGGAGGGAACATTCATGTGTTTGTGGCATAATGAATCGCTGGGAGGACAAGGAAGATGGGCTGGCTGGCCCGAGGTGTACGAAAAAATGATTCAATATGGTCTTGGAATATATCTCGGGGAATAAGATAGACCGTGAAAAATGGGACCGTTGCATAGATCAGGCAGTGAATGGGAATATCTGTGCCTATTCCTGGTTCCTGGATATCATGTGCAGAGGGTGGGATGGCATTGTGGCCGACGACTATGTCTTTGTCATGCCGCTGGCCGTGGGTCGCAGTTTTGGAATCCATTATTTGTTGCAACCCAGGTTTATTCAGCAATGGGGTGTCTTTGGCCTTACTTCACCTGATAGAGAAACCGTCAGTCAATTCATTGAGGCACTGCCTGAATCAATCAGGGTGGTAGATTATCATTTCAATGAGCAAAATATCCTGCCCCATGGCCAAAACGCTGAGATGAGGACCAATTTTCTGTTGAAGCTGGATAAACCGTATGAAGATCTGCGAATGGCTTATAGTCATAATCTGGTCCGGAATCTGAAAAAATCGGGCCATTCAGGCTTTCATGTCATACAACATAATGACCCTGATCCC
>JAUZOX010000051.1 GCA_030706265.1 Bacteroidota bacterium
ATAAGGATTTTATCAATAATCCACAGAAATTTAAACAGGCGCAAACGCCGGAAAGCAGTATGCAAAAACAAAATGCATAACCCGCATTTACACCTGATCCCGGTTTTAAATAAAAAAGATAAGAAGGAAATTGATAATGATGATACAAGTAAAACCAATGGTAAGCGTCTTTCTGATCGATTTTGAAGCCATGCTCATGGTGTAAATATATTTCAATATATTATTGCTTATGATTGCTTGCAGAGTTGCTTGTGCGAGCACGTCCATTCCTACTGTAAACTTACCCTGGAAAAGATTGAGCAGAAATGGGTCGATATCAGAGAACCCGACCAGATATGAAAGTGCATTCAATCCGCTTGCTCCAAAATGCTTGATCGTGAAACTTGTGATCAAGGTAAACGCCAGGTAAAGAAGTGTAAATATGATCGCAACTTTAAATTCAAGCGGGTTTTTATCAGCAAATTCTTCGTTGATCGGATTAGCCGGTTGTGGTGCCTTATACCAGAACACCAATCCCAAAATTGATGAAAGGACAATAAGAACCAGAAATACAGGATAAACTAAGATGAAAAGCTGAATGTTAAATATCGCTGCAAGAATCAGGATCCGGATATACATCATTGTTGTGGCAATAATGATTGCAGCACTGTATTGGTGAGCCTTTTCAGGAGCAAATTTACTTTTACGTGACAATATAAATGTAGTAGCCGTTGAACTGTATAATCCCCCAAGAATGCCGGTTACTAAAATCCCGGAGTTTGTAAAGACAAACTTTCGTAACAGGTAACTCAGATATGAAATAGACGATATCACAACGACCGCAAGCCATAGCTTATACGGGGTAATAGAGGTGAAAGACACCACGGGGACGTTGGGCAACAATGGTAAGATAATGCCTGCAATTGCCAGAAACTTGCCCAGCGTAATAAATTCCACTCTGTTTAATTTTTCTGATAACGTAGTCAGTGTTTCTTTCATCTCAGCAAATATCAATACGGTTACCACGACTAAAATCGATAACCAGAATGGTTCCCTGAATACTAAAGGTGCTAGACTATAGGTGATTAAGGCAATCATGATTGTCGTTAACCCATAATCAGTGAAGTTGGCAATTTTATTGTAATAGTTTATTACTAAAAATACGCTCAAAATGAAAAGTCCAACCGAATAAAGGATCAATGAATTGGGATCAACGATGTAAAGTACATATCCCAATATTCCAATGAAGGTAAAGGTGCGATCTGTGCCGAAAGAATATTGCGCTATTCTGGCTGCATGCAGGTTCTTTTGCGAAAGGCCAATCAAAAGAGAAAATACAGCGACAAGCAGAAACTTGTAAAGATCGCTTGGAATATTGATCAATAGTTCATCCATAATAAATCGTTTTTTTAAGTATTACACTTACAACCGGTCATATAAAGGCAACTCTTCAATGAAAACCGCCTTTTGTAGTGCATAGTCCACTTTACAATAAACATGCTTTAATCCGTTTGTAACCACCAGATACTCGACTTTAAGCGTCATATTATAACGCAATAGCTGATGAAATACCTCTTCGGTAACTTCAACGGATGGAGCCTTACATTCAACAGCCAATAATGGTATCGCTCCCCCTTTAAAAACAATGATATCTGCTCTTTTTGCAAGATGATTTACCTGTAATGATTTTTCAATCGCAATATGCGATAAGGGTACTTTTTTGCATTCATTCAGATAACGGATAAAATGTTGTCGCACCCACTCCTCGGGCGTTAATGCCACATATTTCCGTCTGACCGGATCGAATATTTGCAGATGCGAGTCGGCAATTCTCGTTTTGAACTTAAAATCAGGTAAATTTAGTCGTATCACAAACAAAACTTTAGTCCATAAAGTTATGATTTATTTTATGATTTATTACTTTTGTAAAGAAAGTGCTTATGAAACGAGCATGTTTGAAAATACAAATACCAATGAAAATTATCCATGCGAGTTCCATACGACCTATTTAATCAAATTATTTACGGATGAAAACCAAACAGGAGATCGTGGAAAATTGGCTTCCCCGTTATACGGGAACCCATCTCAACCAATTCGGGCAATATATTCTTCTTGTAAATTTCAATGACTACGTTGTACAGTTTGCCCAACTCTATAATGTTCCCATACATGGCTTAGACAAGGCAATGCCTAATGCTACAGCAAATAATATTTCCATTATTAATTTTGGCATGGGTAGTGCCAATGCCGCTTCGATTATGGATTTGCTAAGTGCTATTCAGCCTAAAGCCTGCTTGTTTCTTGGAAAATGTGGCGGACTAAAACTCAAGAATAACGTCGGGGATTTGATACTTCCTATTGCAGCCATCCGGGGCGAGGGGACCTCAAATGACTATTTTCCTCCTGAAGTTCCTGCTTTACCTGCGTTTAACTTACAAAAAGCAATCTCTACCACTATCCGGGAGCATGGACATGATTACTGGACCGGGACCATATACACTACAAACCGAAGAGTTTGGGAACATGATGACAAGTTTAAGGAATATCTTCGGGCTACTCGTTCGATGGGTATCGATATGGAAACCGCAACCCTGTTTACAGTTGGATTCGCCAATCACATTCCAACGGGTGCTCTCTTACTGATAACCGATCAGCCCATGATTCCAGAGGGAGTTAAAACAGAACTGGGCGATATAAAGGTTACTGAAACCTTTTTGAGTGATCATCTTAAAATTGGTATCGATTCACTCAATCAGCTGATAAATAATGGAATCACGGTGAAGCATCTTAGATTCGACTATAATTAGCACAAAGTTTGCATCAGACTAAATATTTGAGATTATCTTTGTGAAATGGCAGAACCAAAGATTACCCACACACAGATTTTGGCCGAGCTGAAGAAAAAGCTTTATAAACCTGTTTATTATCTGTTTGGCGAAGAAAACTATTTTATTGATCTCATTTCTGATTACATTCAGGACCATGTTCTCACTGAAGATGAGAAAGCATTTAATCTCTCTGTTCTTTATGGTAAGGATGTAGATATTATTACCGTTATTGAAACGGCAAAACGTTTTCCGATGATGAGTGACTACCAGGTTGTGATCGTCAAGGAAGCACAGGACTTACGCATTTCAGGAGAAGACAAATCAAACCGGTTTATTCATTATCTGGAGCATCCTCAGCCCACTACACTGTTGGTATTTTGTTACAAACACGGAAAACCCGATAAACGGCTCGCTTATTTCAAGACGCTTTCAAAACATGCAGTGGTTTTTGAGTCGGCTAAATTGTATGACAACAAAATACCGGAATGGATTACGGCCTATGTAAAGGATAACGGTTATCAGCTTTCACCAAAGGCTGCAATATTATTGGCGGAGTCTTTGGGAACAGACTTGTCCAGGATAGTCAATGAAACCGGAAAACTCTTCATAAACCTCCCCAAGGGATCTGTTATTTCTGAGGATTATATCGAACGAAATATTGGCATCAGCAAGGAATACAATGTTTTTGAACTTCAGAATGCCCTGGGAGCCAGAGATATTCTCAAAGCAAATAAAATCATCAACCATCTCTCGGCAAATCCAAAGGATAATCCGCTTCTTGTTACGGTAGGATTGCTTTTTGGCTTTTTTAATAAATTGATGATATATCACTCGTTATCAGATAAATCGAATTCAAATGCCGCAAAGGCTCTGGGCGTAAATCCTTTTTTTGTTCCGGATTATATGAAAGCAGCTTCAAACTACAAGCCGGAAAAGTTAATTCGCATAGTTTCCTATTTACGCGAATACGATTTAAGATCAAAGGGGGTGGATAATGTCTCCACGACAGAAGCAGATTTACTCAAGGAGCTGGTATTTAAGATTCTACACTAATCATTTAGAACCATTTCCAGACCAGAAATCAATTGGGGCGATTATTCTGTCGGAAGTGAAAATATTTTATCAATCAGTTCCTTATACCGTTCACAAACCACAGCACGCTTTATTTTCAACGATGGTGTAATTTCTCCTGTTTCTATCGACCATTCGTGATCGATCAACTCGAATTTCTTGATTTGTTCATAAGCTCCGAAGTGTTTGTTATAACTTGCCACTTCTTTCCTGATCCTTTGCGTGATTTGTTTGTTAACAATCATCTCAGCCGGTGTCTTTGCCTTAATCCCTTTTATCTCGCAATAGGAGCGCAAAAATGCAAAATCAGGGACAATGATTGCCCCTGCAAATTTCTGATGTTCCCCAACAACAAGGATATTATCAATAAAGCGTGATTCTTTCAGTTTGTTCTCCAAAAGTTCAGGACTGATATATTTCCCCATCGATGTTTTAAAAATGGACTTTTTACGACCTGTGATTTTCAGAAATTTTCCCTCTTCTATCATTCCGGTATCACCTGTATGAAACCAGCCCTCTGCATCAATAGCGTCATTTGTTAACCCGGGCTCCTTATAATATCCCAACATCACATTGGGGCCTTTGCAAAGAATTTCGTCGTCATCCGCTATCTTGACTGAGATGGAGGTGGCAGGCGGAGTACCTACGGTTCCGAATTTTATTTTTCCTTTTTCCAGTGCATTAACTGCTATTACCGGTGAGGTTTCTGTAAGTCCGTATCCTTCAAGAACCGGTATTCCGGCTGCCCAAAACATCCTTAAAAGGCGTGGTTGCAAAGCAGCTCCGCCTGAGATGATGGTCTTAACATTATTCCCAACCGCAGCTCTCCACTTTGAGTAAACCAGTTTATCGGCTATTTTTCTTTTGAATTCATAATACCACCCGTTTTTACCGTCCAATTTGTAATGAAGGGCAATTCGCAGTGCCCAAAAGAATATAAATCGTTTAAATCCTTTCAGCTTCTGCCCGGTACTGAAAATCTTATCATATATTTTCTCGAGTAAGCGTGGAACCGTCGAAATTAAATCGGGTTTAATTTCCGTCATGTTCTCAGATATGGTGGCAATGTTCTCAACATAGTAAATAGAAATACCCAGTAAATGCCAGACATATGTAAGCATTCTTTCGTAGACGTGGCAAAGCGGCAAAAAACTCAGCGCTTTTCCTTCCTGCCCAACAGGAGAGATATGTGCAACAGCCATACAGTTGCTGAGGATATTAGTATGGCTCAGCATTACACCTTTAGGATTTCCGGTGGTTCCCGATGTATAAATCAGCGTAGCCAGATCATTTCCGTCAATGGAGTCTTTTATCCGCTGCAGTCTTTCGGCATCAGGATGCTCTTTACCCAGTCGAATGATTTCGGAATAATGAGCTATATCATTATCTTCCTTAAATGTAAAAACGGATTTAAGCGTTGGAATACCGGATAAAATGTGCTCTATCTTCCGGTATAACTCGACACCGCTTATGAAGATATATTTGATTTCGGCGTGGGTTAGAATGTACTTATAATCAGATTCACTGATGGTGGGATAGACCGGAACATGAACAGCGCCGACCTGCAAAGCTGCCATATCGACAAAGTTCCATTCGGGCCGGTTTGAAGCAATTGTTGCAATCTTGTCCCCCTTTTCGATACCCAGATAAAGAAAACCGTAACTCAGATCATTAACAATGGCGATGTATTCATCGATTGAATATTTTTTCCATTTGCCGTCTTCTTTTCTTGCAATTACATCATCTTTGGGTAGATAATTTTGCTTGTAATGCGGAAGAAGATCGAATAACCGTTTAACCGTTTCCATTTAGTGAGTTGAATTTGTAACTAAAGCTTCGGTTTTGTGTTTCTTCAATTTATTGCCTTTACTATTAAAAAGCTTTTCAATCGTTTCTTTGTATTTTTCCATCACCACACTTCTTCTTAATTTTAAGGTTGGAGTTAATTCTCCGCTCAATACAGTCCATTCATCTGATAAAAGACAGAATTTCCTGATTTGTTCAGTCTTGCCCAATTTTCTGTTCTTTTTGTCAATTTCATGCCTGAAAAGCTTATTGACTTCAGCCCTTTCGATCATCTCTTCTTTGGTGTTGACCTTAATGCCCTTTCCTTTGCACCACGACTTCACTTTTTCAAAATCGGGAACGATCAATGCTGCAGCGAAGCGTTGGTTTTCACCCAATACTATCACGTTGTCAACTACTGGGGATGTTATGATTATGTTTTCTACCGCTTCAGGTGAAATGTATTTTCCAAGGGAAGTTTTAAAGATTTCTTTTTTCCTTCCTGTGATCCTCAACTGGCCTTCAGGTTCAATCACTCCAACATCTCCGGTATGAAACCATCCTTCTTCATCTATTGCCAGACGGGTCAATTCGGGCTCATTATAATAACCCTTCATCACCTGTGGTCCTTTAACCAGGATCTCGCCATCATCGGCAATTCTCACTTGTGTATTTTTGACTGGAGGACCTACGGTACCCACTTTAAATCCATTTGGATCTGAGCTAGTAGTCGCAATAATCGGAGCAGTTTCTGTTAGACCGTATCCCTCATAGATCGGAATTCCTGCCGCCCTGAATATCCGGATCAGACGTGGTGTTATTGCAGCTCCGCCCGAAACTACGATCTTAAACTTTCCACCCAGCGCCTGGCGCCATTTTGATAATACCAGCTTATCGGCAATATGTAATCTGAACAGATACCATGTCGAATTATGTCCGGTGGGGTCATAATGATCTGCAAGGTTTACGGCCCAATAAAAAACGGAACGCTTAACCCCTTTGAGTTTATGCCCGGCCGACATTATTTTATCAAATAACTTTTCGATGACACGGGGAACGGCGCACATCATATCAGGGTTTATTTCCTTGATATTTTCTCCAATGGTTCCGATGTTTTCAGCATAATAAATTGAAATACCCAAATAATGGTACATATAATTTATAGTGCGTTCATATACATGACAAAGTGGAAGGAAACTAAGTGCCCGGCCTTCGACGCCAAATGTCGGAATGTAGGAAACAGCCTTGAAATTTGATATCATGTTTTGGTGGGTCAACATGACCCCTTTGGGCTTCCCGGTTGTTCCTGAAGTATATATTATGGTTGCTACATCATCAGTTGTAATGGCTGTTTTGCGCTTTTCCAACTCATCCGGATCAGGATGGTTCCGACCTATCTCACGCAAATCGTTCAGTGTACGCAGTCCGGTATGGCTGGTAAAACGAAATACCTCTTGAATGAAAGGAACTTCAGCTACTACAGGAGATATTCTTCTGTATATTTCATCACTCGAGATGAAGACATATTTCACCTCCGCATGGGTCAAAATATAGCGGTATTCGTCTTCACTGATGGTAGGATAGATAGGAATATGGATTGCACCTACCTGCATCATCCCGATATCGAGAAAATTCCATTCGGGACGGTTGTTGCTGATAGAAGCGATTCTGTCTCCGGGTTGAACACCCAATTTGATTAATGCATAGCTGATCTCATCAGCAGCCCGGCGATATTCTGTCAGAGAATATCCCCTCCATTGACCGTTTTCTTTCGCGGCAACTACATCTGGTTTATCACCGAATTGTTCAGCATACCTTGGAAGTAAATCGAAAATTCTTGTTAGTTGCATGACAGCAATTTAATTTTTTATTTTAGTATCAGGACCTGTTAAAAATTGAAGCATTAGCCTGAGCGGTTGGGGTTACAACCATATCATTGATGCATACATGGGATGGTAAGGTAGTTACATAATAAATCAACGCTGCGATATCATCTCCTGTCAAAGGAGTAATTCCCTTATAAACATTATCTGCTTTTTCCTGGTCACCTTTAAATCGAACCAATGAAAATTCGGTCTCGACTGCCCCAGGTGCTATCTGCGTTACTTTGATGCCATATTTGAGCATGTCTGTGCGCATGGCTTTTGACAAAGCATCAACCGCATGTTTTGTAGCACAATAGACATTTCCGTTTGGATAAACTTCCTTGCCTGCAATCGATCCTATATTGATAATATGGCCGCTGTTATTTGCCATCATCAATGGAGCAAAACAACGGGTCATATAAAGAAGTCCTTTTATGTTGGTATCAATCATGCGTTCCCAATCATCGATTACACCTTCCTGGATGGGGTTAAGCCCTACTGCCAGCCCTGCATTGTTAACCAGCACATCTATACTGCGCCAATCCTCCGGCAAATTATCTGCCGCAGCCTTGACTGCATTGTAGTCTCTGACGTCAAAGACAAGCGGTAGCACTTCGACGTGATATTGAGCCTTTATTTCTTCGGCCAGTTTCGTCAGTCTTTCTTTCCTGCGGCCTGTAATAATAAGCCGGTGTCCGTTCGCAGCAAATATCCTGGCAGTTGCCTGGCCAATTCCACTCGTAGCTCCGGTTATAAGCACATTTTTTATATGCATGATTGTAAACCTTTATTCTTTTAAAATAAAAAAAACATCAATTCAGATGAATAAATCTATTCGACAAGATGCAACGCTAATCGAATCATATCTACAAATGCTGTTTGCCTTTCCTCTGCTGAGCAATGTTCACCCGATAATAAATGATCACTAACCGTGAGCAAAGAAATTGCATCGACATGATTCTTCGCGGCAATCATAAATAAGCCTGCAGATTCCATTTCTACGGCCAGGGAGCCATATTTACTCCAGATAGCGTATGCATCCGGCAACTCAGGGTCATTGTAGAAAACATCGGAGGATAGAATATTGCCCGCTTTCAGTTTAATTCCAAGTGTTTGGGCTACTTGAGAAGCTTTTAATATCAATTTAAAACTTGCAGTAGGGGCATACGTCATGCCATTAAAGGTCCTGCTGAGGATTGCAGAGTCGGTCGAAGCACTGATGGCCATGACAACATCGCGCACGTCAATATCTTTTTGTAATCCGCCACAAGTGCCAACACGGACAAGGGTTTTGACGCCGTAATCATTTATCAGTTCATTCACATAAATCAGGTGGGAAGGAAGCCCCATGCCAGTTCCCTGGACCGAAACACGTTTGCCGTCATAAGTGCCTGTAAAGCCAAGCATTCCGCGAATTTCACTGTAACATACCGCATCTTCAAGAAAATTCTCTGCAATAAATTTAGCCCGGAGCGGATCACCGGGAAGAAGGACAAAATCAGCGATGTCACCCTGATTTGCGCCAATGTGAATACTCATAAATATGTAGTTGGAATCACAAATATATATGAATTTTATTTCAAGTCAAACAACTTAAAATAATGGGTCAAATTATTTTTTATGTCACCCGGCTTAAAATCAACAGATAACGCGAGTTAACTGTTGATCGGTCGTTAAAAATTTATCATTCTCCGCCAAGGAGTGAGCCTGTATTTCCGGCTGAGAATAAACAAAATACCCAAAATTACCGGAAAAATAAAGAGGAGGTTGATTTTAAAGTAGATCAGCAGATAATGGGTTCCACCAATTAAAGCAATGGCTAACATCATTAATATTGCCTTTACAATATTTTGTCCGGCTTGTTCGGTGGTCTTTTCATCGGAGAAAGGGAAGGCCGGCTTCAGTGTCATCAGCATCACATAAGCCATCATCAGACTGACCAAAAAGCCGTAAATGATATCAATCAGCACCTCAAAGCCCCAAAAACAAAGCGTTATGCAATTTGCCATGAGGAAAACAGGCAGAAATAGTTGCACCAGTATGGCTTTAAATGCACCTGAAATCAGATGTCCCGGTCGTTCCACAGGAAAAGTCTGATAAATCCAGCTTGCTTTAAAGTTGTCGCTGTAACGTATTGTAAAAATCAAAATATACAAAACGAAACAGGGGGCGTAAATGAATATCAGGTATTTCTGTGACGTGCTGATTTCCGACAGATGCTTTCCTGAATTTAAAAATGCCATTAATATGATGACAAACACATATCCTATCGCCGGATATACGGCCTGCTTAAACTTTCGGTCCCGACCGGCAATGTGCCAGATTGTCCGGAAGGAGATGCGTTCGTCTGCCGTATAAGTAAAAATACCGGAAAGAAAATCGACAAAAGAAGCGCTTCCGTTTTTTCTCTTTTTCTTTTCCGCTTTTGTATCACCCTGATCTAGCGTTGAGAGATGTTGATTGAAATTCCTGGCCAGGACGTTGCTTACAAGCCATAATCCCAGAAGCGGCATTGCTACCGAAAGAAACAGAAATCCGGCCGTTTCAGGACTAAATGTCCCATTGATGATAGGTGTAATGCTGGCGCTCATCCAAAAGGGGGGAACCAGGTACATCCACCATCGAACATGATTGAAATTTGAGATCATCGACTGATCTTCTAACAATCTGGGCATTATCTGGTACGCTCCCATAAAAATAATGGCCAGAATGATCTGGGCATAAACGATAATGTCTTTCAGTCGCTCACCGGTTGTGAGTTTCATGAGGAGAAGGTAAAGGATGTTGGTCAGGAAGACGGAAAAAATGGTAATCAAGATCACATCGGTCAGCAACAAAAGCATTGCCGGGACGCCAAAAGTAAACGTAAATGCAATAAGCGGGATGATGGCCAGCGAGAGGCTGGTCAACATCAGATACACCATGATATGCATTATGCGGACAAAAAGAAGGGTGCGTGGTGTGACCGGACGAGGCAATAGGATGGAATTATCCCTTGTATCAAAAAGTATCGTATTAAATTCTGCGACCAACCCCATGATCACCATGATCATGACAAACGAGAAAAAGAGGGTTGAGAAAAAAAAGAGTGCGCCGTTTCCTTTGTACAACAATCCTGTAATATAACCTCCAATACCAACATATATAATGACTTGTTTCAGCAAGGTGTTCCTCAAGGTCTTTTTCTGTGTATTAGCCCCAAGTAATTTCCGGTTATCCATCGTTAGTTTGACACGCAAAATCACCTCGAATTGTTGGTAATCGACTCCTGCCCACGCTATCAATTTCCTGAAAGGGCGAAATAATCTTAGGATAAATTCTACCATGTGCTATCGTATGATTCAGGATTAGATTTTTAATGCTCCAGTATGTCAAT